>JAEEQO010000024.1 GCA_016285335.1 Victivallales bacterium
GTTCGAGCTTGTATTTCTTCAGGAGGATGCTGATGATCGTTTCATGGCGCCTGGAGAGGACCTCCTGGGAATTTGCGAGGGCGAGATAGATCTCGCGGTCCTTGGATTCCTCCGCGGCCGACCGGCAGCGTTCGACGCACGCGTCGAGTTCCGCCTGGGTCTTCTGCATGAGGCGCAGGGTCTCCGGGCTGACCGTTTTTTTGACCTGGGCCTGTTTCCTGCATGCACAAAGGCAGAAGACGGCGCAGCAGACAGCGATCAGAAGAGCCGCGACAGAAATATGTTTTTTCATGGAATGCAAACTCCCGAAAAGAATGATCTTAAGCAAAGGGAGGAACGTTCCCGTTCCACGTTTTATATTTGTGATATAAAGATACATCATTTTCCCGAAAAGTCAACTTGAAATAACTAAATCAAAGCGTTTTTCTTCATTTTCCGCGTTTTTTTTAGAAAAACCGAGCTTGTTTGTCCGTGTCTTCCGCTTGCAAACGGGCCTGGCGCATGCTATATTACGCACGGCTTTTTCGGCGATTACGATTTCATCCTTCCATAAGAAAGGCGGTTCCTCCTCATGTCAAAGGTCAAATCCCTGTCCGTCGGGATCGGCGTTTTTGCCATCCTGCTGGTGTTCGCGTCCATCTGCGCCGTGTCCTGTGTTTCCGGCGGGGACGGAAAAGATAAGTCGGAGGCGCTGGCGTTCGTGTCCGGCATGGGGTTCGGCTGGAACCTCGGCAACACGTTCGATGCCTGGCCGAACAGAGGCGGACAGCGCGGCCTGGAGACGGAGACGTCCTGGGGCAATCCCCGCACCACGCGCAAGCTCATCATGTTCATCAGGGAGCAGGGATTCGACACGATCCGCATTCCCGTGACCTGGGGACCGCATACGGGCGACGGCCCGGAATACACGGTCGACAAGGCGTGGATGGACCGTGTGGAGGAAGTCGTGGACTGGGCGCTTGCGGAAAAGATGTACGTGATCATCAACGCGCATCACGAAAAATCCTGGCTGGAGCGTGCGGCGGCGGATTATGAAGGGACCATGGCGCAGTACCGGTCCGTGTGGCGGCAGATCGCGGCCAGGTTCCGCGACCGTCCCGACCATCTTCTGTTCGAGTCGATGAACGAGATCGACTTTACGGCTCTGCCGATCGAGGAGAATGCCGCGCTGGTGAACCGCGTGAACGGCGAGTTCGTGAAGCTCGTCCGCGAATCGGGCGGAGCGAACCGGACCCGCTGGCTGCTGCTGCCCGGGATCGGAGCCGACCTCGACAAGACCTGCGGCTATCTGACCATCCCGGACGGCGAGACCCGTTGCATCGCGTCCATCCATTATTATCTGCCGCCGCAATTCGCCATCGCCACGCCGGGCACGAGCTGGGGCTACAACTACAGCTGGGGCACGGACGAGGAACGCGCCGCCATGGTCGCCAACTTTGCGAAGATGAAGGAAACGTTCCTCGACAAGGGCATCCCGGTCATCCTCGGCGAATACGGCTGCCTGCTGCGGGGCAAGGACCGCGCGAGCCGCGTCGAGTATTTCCGTTCCATCGTCCGGCTCTCGCGCGAAAACGGCATCTGTCCGGTCTTCTGGGACAACGGCGAGGAGCTCGACCGGCGGGCGTTCGTCTGGCGGCAGGAGGGCGTGCAGCCCGTCCTGGTCGGGAAATGAGCGGGGCGCGCATGAGGATCGTCCCCGCCGATCATGAACGCCATGCGGCGAACATTCTGGAGCTGCTGAACGACGCCGTGGTGAACACGACCTGGGTGTACGACTGCGAGCCGCACCCGGAATCGTACATGCGGGAGTATTTCGAGGAACACGCGGCGGGAAACTACCCGATCCTCGTCGCGGAATCCGACGACGACGCGTTCCTCGGGTTCGCGTCCTGCGGCGCTTACCGGCATTATCAGGGCTATCTGCACTCGGCGGAGCATTCCGTGTACGTCGTACCGTCCGCGCGTCGGCAGGGCGTGGGGCGGGCGCTTCTGGCGCGTCTGGAAGACGAATGCCGTACCCGGGGCATTCACACGCTCGTCGGCGTGATCGATTCGGAGAACCTGCCGAGCATCGAACTACATCGGAAATGCGGCTACGAGTTCGTCGGGACGGTTCGCGAGGCGGGCCGGAAATTCGGCCGCTGGCTCAGCATCGTGTATTACCAGAAACTATTATGACTTCGTTTGCCGGGACGTTCAGAAAGCGGCTTTTCTGGCGGCGTCGGCGAATGCACGGCAGAGCAGGGCGCTTTCCGAACGGTCCGCCGTTGCCTTGACCCCGGAATTCACGTCCACGGCGTACGGCCGGACGCGTTCGATCGCACGGGCGACATTGGCGGGGGTGAGGCCTCCGGCGAGGATGACCGGGACGGGGCACTCCTGCACGAACCGGGCGGCGCGTGTCCAGTTTCCGATAAGTCCGGTGCCGCCGACCTGTCCGGTCTTCGGGTTGAACGAGTCGATCAGGAAGGCGTCGACGAACGGGAGGAAGTCGATGTATTCGGAGAAAGAATCCTGCGGCTCGGGGTGGACCGCTTTCACGAGCTTGGCGCATGGGGGCAGGGCGTCGCGGATGGCGGAGACTTCCGCCGGCGTGGAGTCGCCGTGCAGCTGGATGTTCCAGACGGCTGCGTCGGTGGCGATCTCCAGGACCTCTTCCGGGGCGGAGTAATGTGTCACGATCCACGGCTGGACGAACGGCGGCAGGGACCTTGCGAGGCGCCGCGCCGTGCATGCGAGGATGAAATCAGGCGAGGGATGGACCTGCCCGACGAGGAATCCGACGGCGTCCGGCGAGGCGGCCAGCGCCGCTTTCAGGTCGTTTCCGTTCCGGATGCCGCAGATCTTGATCTTCATACGGTCGCCTTCAGCTGAAGAGCAGTTCGACCCCGCGCAGCGTGAAGTCGTCGCCGCCGTCCGTCATCCCGGCGAGTTCCGGCGCACGGAGGAAAAATGCGCGGTCGCCGCCGCATGCGTACACGGAGGGACGGCAACCCAGGACCTTTTCCAGGCGGGCGAGGAATCCCGCCACGGCGTCGACGGCGGCTGCGTCGGTCCCCATGCGGATGGCGTCGGCGGTGTTCGCTCCGGGGCAGGGGGGCAGTCCGTCCGAGAGCTCGACGAGGGGCAGTTTCGAGGTGTATGCGTGAAGCGCTTTGCGTACGAGGGTCCGTCCGGGGAAGATCGCGCCGCCGAGGAAACGTTTCCGCGCGTCGACGACTTCAGCGGTGATGCAGGTGCCGAAATCAATGGAAACCGCCGGGAGAGCGGCATTTTTTGTCAAGTAAACGGCGTTTGCGATGCGGTCCTGTCCGAGCGTCGAAGCATCGACGAGGGAGAAGTCCACGAATTTCGAGGCGGCCTCCGGCGTCACCAGGCGGGCATTGATGTCCTTCAGGACCGGGAACAGCCGTTCGACGACGCATGCGGCGCCGATGAATGACAGGTCGTCCGGGTGGATCATCTCCGGCGAAAAATCGGCTGTAGCGACCGTATCCGAAAAAACGAGACGGTCGCGCGCGATGCAGAGTATCTGCGTGTGTGTATTTCCGATGTTCAGGTAACAGCGCATGGTCTTTTTCCCGTATCCTGTGCCGGAAGCGAAGCCCGGCACTGCCGAAGTGGAGGACTTGTCCTCCCCTGAAATGAAAAAAGGTCCCGCACGGGCGGGACCTTGCGTTTTGCGCGGTTCGGATCAGCCGCCGCCGAGGGTCTGGATGATGGTGATCAGCGGGGCGAACAGTGCGATAACGATACCGCCGACGATGACTGCCAGGAAGACGATCATCAACGGTTCGATCATGGACGTCAGGGCGCTGACCGCGTTGTCGACTTCTTCGTCGTAGGTATCGGCGATCTTTTCGAGCATGTCGGGGAGCTTGCCTGTTTCCTCGCCGACCTCGATCATACTGATGACCATGTCGGGGAAGATCTTGGTCGACTGAAGCGGGGGCGCCATCGGTTCGCCTTCCTTTACGGCGTCGTGGACCTGCTGGACCGCCTTCGCGACGAGCTCGTTGCCGGCGGTGTCGCGGACGATCTGGAGGGCGTTCAGGACGGGGACGCCGGAGCCCATGAGGGTGCCGAGCGTACGGGAGAACTTGGAAATGGCATTACGGGAGACGAGCATGCCGATGACAGGCGCGGTGTAGACGCTTTTGTCAAAGTAGAACCGTCCCTTCTCCGTCTTCAGGGCGAACTTCGTGGCGATCACGATCACGACCACGAGGACGATCGCGACGATGATGTTGTTCTGCAGCCAGGTACTGATGCCCATGACGAAACGCGTGATTGCGGGGAGCTGTGCGCCGTCGAGCATTTCCGTGAACATGACCTGGAATTTCGGGACGATGAAGATCATGAGGAAGATGGTGATGCCGATGGCGATGGAGAGCACGATGGCCGGGTAGACCATGGCGGACTTGACCTTGCCGGCGATCTTGGCGGCTTTTTCGCGGAAGCCTGCCAGACGGGTCAGGATCAGTTCGAGCTTACCGGCGGCCTCGCCGGCGCGGATCATGTTCAGGTAGAGTTTGTCGAACGATTTCGGGTGCTGCGCGAGGGCTTCGGAGAAGGTGGAGCCGCCCTCGACGGAGAAGGCGACCTTGCCGAGAACGGTCTTTACGGCGGGGTTTTTCGCCTGACGTTCGAGCGTTTTGAGGGATCGGATCAGCGGGAGGCCGGCGTCGAGCAGAATGGCGAGCTGACGGGTGAAGACGGTGAGGTCCTTGCCTTTGATGACCGTCGGGCCGAGGCTGATGTTGAGCCCCTTGGCCGCTGCGGGACCTTTGGCTTTTTCCTTCTTCTCCTTGCCCGCTTTCGCGAGCGGCTTGATGGAGGTGGGGAACATCCCCTGTTCCTTCAGGAAAGAGGCGACGGCTTCTTCGCTTGCTGCTTCGTGCTGTCCCTTCTGTTCCTTGCCGGACGCGTCCATCGCGGTGTATTGGAAGATCGGCATTTTGTGAACTCCAGGTTATGTGAATGTGAATCGTGAGCTTGGATCAGATGTTGGTGCCCGCGAGGGTCTGGACGATGCCTTCGGGGTCCTGTGCCTTCGTGATGACTTCGCCGTAGGAGACCATGCCCTTCTTGTAGAGCTCGACCAGGTGGGAGTCGAGCGTGTTCATGCCGTACTTCGCGCCGGTCTGGATGTCCGACGTGATTCGGAACGTCTTGCCGTCGCGGATGAGTGCCTGAATGGAGGGCGTGGTGATCATGATCTCGAACGCGGCGACGCGTCCGGGCTTGTCGATGCGGGGGAGAAGCACCTGGGAAATGACGCCGACGAGACCGGCGGCGAGCTGGGTGCGGATCTGCGGCTGCTGGTTGGTCGGGAAGGCGTCGACGATACGGTCGACGGTGGGAGCCGCGCCGGTGGTGTGCAGGGTGCCGAAGACCAGGTGTCCGGTTTCGGCGGCGGTGACGGCGGCTTCGATGGTGACCAGGTCGCGCAATTCACCGACGAGGATGATGTCGGGGTCCTGACGGAGGGCGCGGCGGAGCGCTTCGGAGAAGCTCGGGACGTCCGCGCCGACTTCACGCTGGATCACCACGCTTTTCTTGTGGTGGTGGTAGAATTCGATGGGGTCCTCGACCGTGATGATGTGCACGGCGCGCTCTTCGTTGATGACGTTGATCATCGAGGCGAGGGTGGTGGACTTGCCGGAACCGGTCGGCCCGGTCACGAGGATCATGCCGCGGGGACGGTAGAGCAGGTCCTTGATGCTCGGCGGAAGGCCGATCTTGTCGAGCGGCATCATGTTGTTCGGGATCTGACGAAGGACGGCGCCGATGCAGCCTTTCTGCTTGAAGGCGCTGACGCGGAAACGCGCGCGGTCGCCGAACGCGAAACCGAAGTCCGCGCCGCCGTCTTCGGCGAGCTGCTGAAGGTGGCGGGGAGAGGCGATCGATTTGACCAGCGCTTCCGTGTCTTCCGGCGTGAGCACCGGGAGGTCGAGCTGGGTCATTTCACCGTGGAGGCGGATCACAGGGGCGACGCCGACTTCGAGGTGCAGGTCGCTGCATCCTTCGGTGACGACGAGATCCAGTAATTCATCCATTTCAACCATGTTGAGGGCCCTTTATCTTATTAGGTGTATTTGAGAACTTCTTCCATCGTGGTCTCGCCGTTCAGGATGGCGCGGATGCCGTCCTCGCGCATGGTGGTCATGCCGAGTTCGCGCGCTTTGTCGCGGATGACGACGGCGGGAGCGGATTGCAGGATCAGGGACGAGATCTTGCTGCTCATGCACAGCAGCTCCGTGATGGCCTTTCGGCCCTTGTACCCGGTGTTGTTGCAGGTGGGGCAGCCTTTCCCGTAGTAGAACTTGTTGTCGCCGATGTCCTTCCGCTGGAGCCCGAGAAGCTTCAGGTCGTCCTCGGTCGGGACGAACGCCGTGCGGCAGTGCGGGCAGATGCGGCGGAGAAGTCGCTGGCCGAGAATGGCGATCAGCGAGGCGGTGATGAGGAAGGGCTGCACGCCCATATCGATCAGACGGGTCACGGCGCCGGCGGCGTCGTTGGTGTGGAGCGTGGTGAAGACCAGGTGTCCCGTGAGGGAAGCCTGGACTGCCATTTCGGCGGTCTCGATATCGCGCGTTTCACCGAGCATGATGATGTCGGGGTCCTGACGGAGGAAGGCTCGGAGCGCGCGTCCGAACGTCATGCCGATGGCGTCGTTGATCGGCAGCTGGACGATGCCTTCGAGGTCGTATTCGACAGGGTCTTCGGCGGTGAGGATCTTGTCCTCGACCTTGTTGATCTCCTTCAGCGCGGAGTACAGCGTGGTCGTCTTGCCGGAACCGGTCGGGCCGGTGATGATGAAGATGCCGTTCGGCATGGCGATGATCTCGCGGATCTTCTTCAGCGTGTCTTCGTTGATGCCGAGGACGTCGAGGTCCAGGTTGACGACGGAGCGGTCGAGCACGCGGAGCACCACGGATTCGCCGTGGGAGGTCGGGAGCGTGGACACACGGAGGTCGATGGGGCGTCCGGCGATCTTCAGCTGGATACGGCCGTCCTGCGGTTTGCGGCGCTCGGAAATGTTCAGGCCGGAGAGGATCTTCACGCGGCTGATGACGGGGATGGCGAGGCTGCGGGGCGGCGGGGACATTTCATAGAGCGCGCCGTCGATGCGGTACCGGATCTTGAATTCGTGCTCGAACGGCTCGAAATGGATGTCCGACGCCTTGTCGCGGATCGCCTGGTAGAGCACGGCGTCCACGAACTTGATGATCGGGGCCTTGTTCGCGTCTTCCTCGGCGTTCGCGTAGGCGTAGTCGGAGCCTTCGGCTGCGTCCATTTCGGAGAGCAGATCGTTCACGCCGTTGATGTCGACGGGATAATATTTGTCGATGAAGCTGTCGATCTGCTTTTCCTCGGCGAGGACGATCATCACGTCCTTGCCCAGAATGAACCGCATTTCGTCGGCGATCTGGTAGTTCAGCGGATTGCGGACGGCAAGCGTCACGGTGGACTCGTCCGCGTCGATGGGGACGACGCCGAGCATGCGGACGTTGTCCGCGTCGATGAGGTCGATGACCTCTTTCGGGACTTCCATCATGGAGAGGTCGACGACCGTGGTGCCGAGGCTTTCCGCGATGTAGTTCAGGATCTCGCTTTCGGTCAGGATCTGGAAATCGACCAGGATCTGCTGAAGCGGTTTTCCCGTGCGCTCGAATTCCTCTTCGGCTTCCTTCATGTTCTGTTCGGAACATGCGTTCGCGTTCAGGAGGATGTCTTTCAGTGTTTGATTTTCAGAGTCAAGCATGATATGTGATCCGTGTGGTTGATTGCGTCATTCTTCGTCGCCGACGGTGACGGCGAGGACTTCGGAGACCGTAGTTGTGCCGGCGGCGGCCTTGCGGAGGCCGTCTTCGCGCAGGGTTCTCATGCCGCTCTGGCGGGCGGCGGCGCGGAGCTTGTCGGAACTTTCCTTATTATAAATGAGGTACTGCATATCCTCGGTGATGAGGAAGATCTCGTAGATTCCCATACGTCCCTTGTACCCGGTGCCGCCGCAGGCGGGGCAGCCGCGCCCGTGAACGAGGTTCGCGGAGTCGAGGTAGTCCTTGTCGAGGTGGAGCAGGCGGACTTCGTCGGGTGACGGCTTGTACGGCTCCATGCAGTTCTTGCAGACGCGGCGGACAAGTCGCTGTGCCATGATGGCGCGTACGGAGGACGCCACAAGGAAGGGCTTCACGCCCATATCGATGAGTCGTGTGACGGAGCTCGGGGCGTCGTTGGTGTGGAGCGTGCTGAACACCAGGTGGCCTGTGAGGGAGGCGTTGATGGCGATGTCGGCGGTTTCCAGGTCGCGGATTTCACCGACCATGATGATGTTGGGCGCCTGACGGAGCATGGCTCGAAGCGCGTTGGAGAACGTCATCTGCACGATCGGGTTCACCTGCACCTGGTTGATGCCGCTGAGCTGGTATTCGACAGGGTCCTCCACCGTGATGATCTTGCGGTTCGGCTTGTTGATGGTGTTCAGGAAGGCGTACAGGCTGGTGGTCTTGCCGGAACCGGTCGGGCCGGTGACCAGGAAGATGCCGTCAGGCATGGAGATGATGCGGTCGATCTTCTCCTGGTCGTCGGTGTAGAAGCCGAGCTTCGGGATGTCGAGCTGGATGCTGGACTTGTCGAGAATACGCATGACGATGGATTCGCCGTGCGTGGTGGGGATGGTGGAAACACGGAGGTCGAGCCCGACGCCGGAGACCTCGATCTGGATGCGTCCGTCCTGAGGCACGCGCTTTTCGGAGATGTCCATCTTGGACATGATCTTGATGCGGCTGATGATGTTCGTCTGGAGGTACTTCGGCGGGCTTTCCATTTCGCGGAGCGCGCCGTCGATGCGGTAGCGGATGCGGAATTTCTTCTCCATCGGCTCCAGGTGAATATCGGATGCGCGAAGCTTGAAAGCGTTGTAGATGAGGAGGGAAACGAGCTTGATGATCGGGGCGTCGTCTTCACCGTTGTTGGCGGCCGCGGCGGCTTCCTTCGCGTTCGCGTCTTCGTCCGTCTGCACGACTTCGAGGTTGGATGTGTCGACGCTGCCGACGTAGGAGTTCACGGTGCCGTCGAGTCCGCCGTAGCTGGATTCGAGGACCTTCTGGATCTGGTTGATCGGGGCGATGACGGCCTCGACGTCGCGTTTCAGCACGTAGCGCAGGCTGTCGATGGTCTCCATGTCGGTCGGGTCTGCCATGGCGACGGTCAGGATGTCGTCGTGGAGCATGACCGGGACGACCTGGTACTGCCGGGCCGTTTCCGCGGGGAGCTCCGCCAGGACCTCGTCGGGGATGACGAACGTGGAGAGGTCGATGGTCTCCAGTCCGTACTGCTGGGCGAGCATGTTGGTGATCTCCTGCTCATCGACGTAATGCAGGAGCTTCAGCGCGTCGAGAATATCCAGTTCGCCGTCGGAATCGGCGACTTTTTTCCAGCCTTCATCTACCTGCTCTTTGGTGACAAAACCATTTTCCTGGAGCAGTTCCAATACATAATCACTGTCAAGCACGTTCGGACCTCGGTTTGGTGGGGAGAAAAAAAAATACACCTAAAAATACGGCATGATTGACGATTTTTCAAGCCGAAAAGTGGCGGAATATGGAATAATTGAAGAAAAAATCGGTTTTTTCTCCGTTTTGCTCTTTAAAATCAGCCCCGGATGCAGTATATTCATTGAAACATTTTCTTCCAAATCCTGAACCTTCCCGGAAAAAAACACGCGATGAAATATGCGATCCTGAGCGACATCCACGCCAATCTCGAGGCGCTGGAGACCGTGCTTGCCCGCTGCCGCGAGCTTGCGGTGGACTCCTATCTTTCCCTCGGCGACATCGTGGGATACAACGCCAACCCGCACGAGTGCATGGAGATCATGCGCTCATTGCCCGTTGTGGCGTACGTCAAGGGCAACCACGACGAATACGCGTCCAACGGCGACACCGTCATGGCGGGGTTCAACCCCCATGCGAAGAGCGCGGTCCTCTGGACGCAGAACACGCTTTCCGACGAGGAGCGCGCGTTCCTCGCCGCCATGCCGTACAAGATGCAGGTCCGCGGGACGCCGTTCACCGCGGTCCATGCGTCGCTTGACAGCCCGTCGGAATGGGGCTACATCTTCGACATCCACCAGGCGATGGACAATTTCTCGTACCAGTACACGCAGATCTGCTTCTGCGGACACTCCCACGTGCCGATCGCCTACTGCAAGAAAATGCTGGCGCGCCCCGGCGAACTGCCCGTCGACGAGCTCAAACTCTGGGCCGTCAAGCCCGACGAGGAAGGCATGCTGTTCCGGTCCGACGAGGCCGACGAGATCGTCCTGCCCATCCAGCCGGGCTGCAAGTATCTGGTCAATGTCGGCAGCGTGGGGCAGCCCCGCAACCGCGACCCGCGGGCATCGTTCGCCGTGTACGACGACGAACAGCGTACCCTCACGCGGTACCGTCTGCCGTACGACATTGCCGGAACGCAGGAGAAGATCCGCGCCGCCGGCCTGCCGGAATGCCTTGCCACGCGGCTTGAACACGGGATGTGACCGACAGAGGGGAGGAAGCCATCCGCACTGAACTCCCGCGGCTGGCGCCGTCCATGCGTTATCTCATCGTCAAACCGAGCAGTCTTGGGGACATCCTCCACGCGATGCCGGCGGTTTCCGCGCTTGCGAAAGCCGACCCGGACGCGGTCGTCGACTGGGTCGTGAAGCCCGCGTTTGCCGAACTGCCGCCCTACCTTTCGTGCGTTCATCGGGTGATCCCGTTCTACGACAAGCAGTTCCGCAGTCTGTTCCATGTCCTTCCCGCGCTGTTCCGTCTGCGTGCCGAACTCCGGCGCGAACGCTACGATGCCGTGATCGATCTGCAGGGGCTCATCCGGAGCGCCGTCATCGGCCGTCTGCCGGGATGTGCCGTCTGCGCGGGACCCGCCGCGCCCCGGGAACCCCTCGCGGCCCGGTTCTACACGCGGCGTCTGAAAGGCATTGAACAGCCCGCCCACGCGGTCGAGGTAAACAATGCCCGGATCAAAGAATTCCTCGGCCGTGACGACCTGGATTTCAGCCTGACTCTGCCCGTGAACGAACGGAACGCAGAAACCGCCCGGAAGACCGTCGCGGAAGCGTTCGGCGGCATTTTGCCGGACCGTTTCGTCATTGTCGCTCCGGGCGCGCGCTGGGAGACCAAGAAATGGCCCGCGGACTTCTTCGCCGCCGTGATCGCTTCGCTCGCCCATCGCGACCCCGGACTGAATTTCCTGCTTGCCGGGACGAAGGACGAGGCGGCGGACGCCGAAGCCATCCTGACGAAGTGCGCCGGTCTGCCCGTCGCTTCGGTCTGCGGACAAACGAGCGTCGGCGGCTTGCTGGAAACCGTCCGTCTGTCTTCTCTGATGATCTGCAACGACAGCGGCCCGATGCACATCGCGGCGGCGCTCGGCGTGCCTGTCGCTGCAATGTTCGGGCCCACGGATCCGGGCCTGACCGGGCCATATTGCGAAAAAAAATGCGTGTTTGTTCCCGAAATCGCTTGCAATCGGTGTTTTTTGCGCTACTGTAATGATTCCAAGTGTCACGATTCGGTCGATCCGGAGCTGGTCGCCGAAGCGTCCCTCAACCTTCTTCAATCGGAAAGGACCTGAACCATGTTCTTCAAATTTCGCCATGCAGTCGCGGCGGTTTTCGTTTTGTTTCTGATCCCGGTATGCGTCCGGGCGCAGGTGGCGATCGTCGTCAAGCCCGTCCAGGTCAACTACATCCAGTACGAATCCGTGTTCGTGCGCGTTGCCTTGCGGAACCTTTCCGCGCATCCGCTGGCGTTCGGCGAGAACATCGGCCTGAAAGGTTCGCTTCAGTTCGAAATCCGGCGTTCCGACCGCAACGAGCCGAGCTTCGTAAAGGCTCCGAAGGACGCCCCTCTGCCCGATATGACCGGGGTGATCCTGCCTCCCGGCGGCGAAAAGACCTACATGTTCAACCTCAGCAAATCCTACGACCTGCGTTCCACTGGCCGCTACACCGTGAAGGCCGTGCTGCGGCATCCGCAGATGCCGTCGGCGTACCAGTCCAAGGAGGCGCATTTCAATATCGTCCGCGGCAATGTGATCTGGTCGCGCACGGTCGGCCTGCCGCTGCTTGACGACGGTCCGGCGGAAAAGACCGCCGCGGACGGCGCGGAAGGAAAAGAGGAACACCGGATGATCAAGACGCGCGAATACCGCATCCTGAGCTATTATACCGGCAAGTCCAACATCTACTGCCTCACGCTCGAGGACAAGGACAACCTCTACATGCTCCGTCACATCGGGTACGACCTGGGCGCCGACCTGCGGCCGAAATGCGAGATCGACTTCCTCTCCCGCCTCAGCGTCCTGCTGCCCGCCAGCACGAAAGTCTATGCCTACTACCAGTACAATACCGACGGCAATCTGGAAAACCGCCAGATCCTCATCAAGACCGACCGCGCGCCGCGTCTCGTGCTCGACCCGGACACCGGCACCGTGAAGGTCGTCGGTGGCCGCGAGGCCCGCAAGGACGTCGATTACGAGGAGATCCGCGACATCCAGTTCCTGGAAGACATGCGCGACCCGAAGGGCACGCTGCTCGACGAGCCGCTTGACGATTCCATCCGCGGCCCGGAATCGCTCGGCGCGAAGGATGCGGCGGAAAAGGCGAGCGGACGCAACGCCTCCGATAAGCAGAAATCCCTGCTGGAAGGCTTCTAATCCTTGCTCTATGCCGTCCCGCGGTGAAAGTGACGATCTGATATGGCTCGACTGGAACAGATTTCGTATCCGCCGAAAAGCACGTTCGGGTTCTTTTCTCCCATGCCTTTCTGTGGAGCGAATTGCAGATTCCGGAAACAGGTCAGACGGCAGCTGCTGTCACGCTCTTCTTTTGAAAAGGACATCAATGCCTCGTGGGCGGACTGTTCATTTTCCGCGCAGGAAATACAGGATGTCCTGAAGTGCATCCGCGTCAATCACGGCTGGCCCAATTCTCTGTTTCTTCCGTCCGATTCGTTTCTGGCTCTGGCGCCGCTCGCGGGATATGATTCCTTCACGGCCGACACCGACACGGTGAACGGCATGTTCTTTATTCTGAACCCCGACGAAAAGAAAAAGCTGAAAGCGGCGAAGGGGGTAGGGACCGTGCTGGAGAAGTCGCTCGTTTTCGGCGGGGACATCCCGGTCCTTGACGTCACGCGGATCACGCCGGAAATGACGGTCGCCGAAGTGATGCGGATGATGAAGGACTGGAAAAACGACCCGGACATGCTTTGCTTTTTTGACCGAACTGAACAAACATCAACATAACTCGAACAAAAGCTCCGGTGCGGCGATGTCTCCCGGAGCGTCCCACAGGAGAACCCCTTTCATGAGCTCGAACAAAAAGTCTTCCGCCAAGGCCGCGAAGCCCGCGTCCGCCCCCGTGAAAAAGTCCGCGAAGCCCGCCGCGCCCGCGAAGAAAGCCGCCACGAAAAAGGCCGCGCCCGAAGTCTATCCCGGCGAGACCGCCGCGGAACGCATCATCGAAGCGGATTTCAAAGTCGTGAAGGGCGAACGTTCCGACGTGTGGCGCGACTGCGTCGGCGCGGGCCGCATCGGCGAAGGACTGCGCGATACCTGGCGCAAGCAGCTCGCCAAATGCAAAAAGGAGCTCGGATTCCGCTATCTGCGCGCCCACGGACTCTTCCACGATGAAATGCGCGTGTACAGCGAGGACAAAAAAGGCAATCCGGTTTACAACTTCATGTATATCGACGACGTGTTCGATTTCCTGCTTTCCATCGGCGTCAAGCCTTTTGTCGAGCTCAGCTTCATGCCGGAAAAGCTCGCCTCCGGCAAGACTACGATCTTCTGGTGGAAGGCCAACGTGACCCCGCCGAAGGACCATAAACGCTGGGCGGACCTCGTCCGCGCGACCGTTCAGCACTGGACCGACCGCTACGGTGAGGACGAGGTGAAGACGTGGCGGTTCGAGGTGTGGAACGAGCCGGATCTGGACGTCTTCTGGGACCCCGGCAAGAAGACCACCATGCTGGACGCCTACCTGGAACTCTACAAATATACGTCCCGCGCGGTGAAGTCCGTGAACCGGGCGTATCCGGTCGGCGGCCCCTCCGGCGCCGGGCTCGACTTCATCGCCCCGCTCGTGCATTACTGCCGCAAGAACCATCTGCCGCTTGATTTCATCTCGTTCCATCAGTACGGATTCGACCCGGAGAACCCGGCGCTGCCGAAGATCGACCGGTTCGGCGGGAATTACATCTACCTCATGAAGAACCTGCGGCACGTGGCCGACTGCTTCAATAAGAAGCTGGAGGACATCCGCGGAAAACTCCGCTGCGACCTGCCGGTCTACATCACCGAGTGGCACGCGTCGCCGTCCCCGGTCGACCCGGTGCACGATTCCTACTTCGCCGCGCCGTTCATCCTGGAACAGCTCCGCAACACGGAGAAGATGGCGTGCATGAGCCTGTGGACGTTCACGGACATCTTCGAGGAGTGCGGTCCCGCGCCTCGTCCGTTCCACGGCGGGTTCGGGCTCATGACGTTCCAGAGCATCCCGAAGGCCGCCTACCGCGCGTACCAGCTCCTTGCCGCGCTCGGCCCGACGGAACTCGTTTCCAGCGATGCGTCGTCCTATGTCTGCAAGGATGCGAAGGGCGGCGTGCAGGCGCTCTTCTGGGACCTCACCCACCCGACGCAGGGCGGGAAGATCAGCAATCAGGACACGTTTTTCGATCCGCATCCGGCGAAGGACAAAGGCCATGCCGTCTTCCGCATCGCCGGGCTCAAGCCGGGCGACTATGACCTGATCGTGACCCGAATCGGCTACGGGGCAGGGGACGCGTATTCCGCCTGGATGGAGGAGGACGGCGCGAATACCGACATCAGCCGCGAGGAGATCGCGCGCCTGAAACGCGTTTCCCAGCTTCAGCCGATGTACAAGGCGCAGGTTTCCGTCATGAAGAGCGAGGAGTTCCAGCTCGGACTCGACCTGAAGCAGAACGACGTCTTCTTTGTGGAGCTGATCCCGTTGAAGTAAGGGAAAAGCTTTCGGAAAAGTCAAAAAAGCCAGGAATCATGTGTTGTTTGTGTATGCAACTGATAACCAAGGCATAAAAATGGCGGCGGCGGCGGGAGTCGAACCCGCGACCTGCTCTTTAGGAGAGAACGCAATCGATTTATATTTCATATTGATATTAAACATGATATGATGTTTTTTGAAAAATAGTGATTCCACTATGGTTGCACTATCGACGATTTGATGCTATATTAAAGGCAAATGTGAGAAAGTGTCAAAAGGAGTCGAAATCATGACGAAAACAACACCGCAACTAGCTAACACGGAAAAGCCGCAGAGATCATCGTCTGACCAGCGTGGACAGAGCAAAGTCAAGCCGAAGAAAGAGAAACGCCGCGAGAAGGGAACCGGCTCAATCGCCAAGCGCCGGAAGCATTTCTATCTGAGGATGAAGATCGGGGGCAAGGAGAAATATGAAATGCTCCGCAATCCAGATGGAACCCCGTGCACGACCAAAGAGGACGCGAAAAAGGCCGCCGACAGTTTTCAGAAAATCATGTTGGCGGACTCCAAACAAGATGTAGCCAATTTCATCGCTGAAGCCAAACAGCTCAAACGCCAGTCCGGGCTCTTGCTCTCCCGTGCATGGGATACATTTCTGAAGCAGCCGACTCGACCGGACTGTTCCGCGAAGACTCTTGCGAAATACGAGATGTTCTTCCGCTTCTTCATTGACTGGTGTGTCCGGGAGCACCCGGAAATGGAACTTGTTTCAGCCATAGACCGCGAAATCGCATCCGAGTACATGCATTACTACTGGAATACGGGGATTGCAGCTACGACGTTCAACATGTGTACACAGAGTTTGCGTCTGGTCTTCAAGAACCTGATGGATGTCGCGGCCTTGGAAGAAAACCCATTCGATGGCATTCAGCACAAGCCGAACGAAGTTGTCTCCCGGAACGAGTTTTCTGCCGAACAGGTCAAGGCGATTTTCGACGGTTTCCAGACTGGCTTCTTCTACGAAACGGAAATGGAACGTCTTACCACGGGACGAGCGCGGGAACGGATCAGTGTCAGGAAAGAGTATTTCCCGATGTACAAGGACGAGATGCGAGTTCTGCTTTGTATGTGCTGTTACACGGGTTGCCGGGGCCAGGACGGAGCATTGATGACGTGGCGGAACATCGACCTGCAGAAAAAGATCATATCGTTCATACCAAGAAAAACAGCTCGGAAGACAGGCGGGCGAGCCGTTACACTGCCCGTGGCTCCTGATTTGCTGGATGCCCTGCACGATGCTCTGGCATGGAGGGGGAACAACAAGCCGAAGGAGGACTACATTCTTCCCCAGATCGCGGACTGTTACAAGCCGCTGGAGGACGGCTCTGCCAATCCGAGAGCCAACGGAATCCAGAAATCGGTTATGAAGATTATTCGGTGTGCCACGGGGCTTGAGACGAAGGCAGACAAGGCCGACACGTATGGTCGCCGGAAGATTGCCGCAAACGCTTACGGGCTTCATTCGTTCCGGCACACGTTCGTCTCGTTCTGCGCCAATGCTGGCGTTCCTTATTCCGTCGTTGCTTCGATTGTCGGACACGGCAATCCTGCCATGACGGAGCATTATAGCCACATCTCGACCGAATCAAAACGAAGCGCAATCAAGTCACTGCCATCGTTGGCAGCATCGGTTCCCCAGGACGATATCGTGATTGATGAACCGTTGAGCATCCAGCGGAAAGCGATAGTCGATGCCCTGGAAAAAGCCGATTCCAAGGTCTTGGACGAAGTAGGACGTCTACTGAAGAAGCGCGGATTGATAAATTGAGTTCCATTGTCTTTGGTTGATTTCAGCCCCTGAAGCCGCGAACGACTCAGGGGCTGGTTGTTATATGAATACGATTACAGACTGGCGAGCAGGCCGTTGCCGGATTCGCCGAAGAGCTTGTCCTGCACGGAATCAGCATATGCGGCTGCCGCCATTGGCATTTCCAGCGCAGAAGAGACCGAGGCATCCAGCGTGGCCGTGACGTTGTAGAACACACTGCCCTTGTCGTTGGCCTTTGTGCTCTCCGCCTTCATCAAGACGTAGTATTCCCCGGCTTCGAGACCGGCAAGCATATCCGTGGTCTTCTCGACAATGCTCTCGCCCTTGGCGAGCGTGAGCTTGGTTGTTTGGATGGCTTCCAACTTTTCTTTGCCCTTGCTGCCCACCCCCATCTTGTAAATAATAAACTTGGCATTCCCCGTGGCTTTGAGGCTGAAGCTCAGGTTCCCCGCGCTCGTCAGCTTGATCTTCGCGTAATCGGCGGAATCGCCATATCCGACGAAGTTCTCCCAATCGCTGTCCACGACCGGATCGGCGTCAAATTTCACCTTGGTTTCGGCGCCGATGGTCGTGGTCTCGAAGTGGTGATCGGCATCCTCGCCGTAGAATGCCTTCGCCTTCTTGTCGTACACGACGTTGTTCCGGCCGTCGTCGCCGAAGAAGAACACGGACTTGCTGCTGATCTCGACGTTGTAGTAGACGGAAGCACCTTTAGCCGCGTTCGTAGACACCATTGAGACGTAGTAAGTATACTTGCTCGTGTCGAGGAATTTTGCAGCAGTGGTTTTCTTATTTTTACTCTTTGACAACAGCGACGTGAGGCTGACCTTCGACAGCTTGCCGTCGGTTCCCTTTTTCTGCTTCCAAATAATGAACCTTGATGCCCCCGTGGAAGTTACACGGAAACTCAAGTATGCGCTGGACGCAAGGTCAAGCCTGGCGTAGTCATTGCTGTCCGTGAACCCGACGAAGTTTTTGTACGTGCTGCTGCCCTTCATCGGACTACCGTCCAGAACGATCTGCTTGCTCCCGGACTTGACCGAAACCGCCTTGGCGGTTTTCCACGTATTGTTCTTGTATTCACCCTCGTCGGCGTCAACGAAGAACTTGCTATCGACAACGTTCACGTTATATAAGCCGTAGTAATCCGGGCCGACCTTGTCGACGTTCTTCGCGGTCATGGCGACGTAATACTTGTCAAGATCGGAAGTCAGGAGGACGTTCAGCTTTGCTGTCTTGTTCTTCTTGACCGTGACTTTCCCGACCGTGGACATCTTCCGGTTGCCATTCTTGTCGATGCCGTCCTGATAGACATAGAACGTACCCGCCGCGCTGGAATTGATCTCGAACGTCAGCTTCGCCGCTTGGGCCACGCTGATTTTCGCCACGTCGCCCGTGTCCTTGTTCGTGCCGTCGTTGCCGAAGAGATTGTGCTTGCCTTCGGAGTTGATCGTGCCCCGCGCATCAAGGAAGATCTCCTGATTGTCCGTAATCGTATTCGATGCGAATTCCGCGATGTTCTCGTCCGTATTCCAGCCGTTGTTCGGCATGCCCTTCTTGTACAGGTAGTCGTTCCAGCCGTCGTCCGGCATGTTGTCGTCCGGCTCGGGCGGAACCGTATCGATGTTGTCCACCTTGTATTCGGCTTCGGTTTCGTTGCCCGCGGTGTCGACCGCCTTGAAATAGACGGTTGCATTTCTAGTAACAACAACACCTTCGTCAGGATAATCCTTCCATTCTCCGCTTAAGCCGAGCATGTACAGCATGGACGCCAGTGCCACATCATCCTTGAAGTTCGCTGTCACGGTTACGGACGTTGCTGGAGCCGTTGTGCTGGGCGTGATGTTGGAGATGGTCGGCGCGACCTTGTCGATGTTCGCGACTTCATAACTGACGATTTCTGATTCGTTGTCCGCAGTGTCGGTCGCCTTGAAATAGACGGTTGTATTTTCGCTCACAGTCACACCGCCGGACGGATAATCCGTCCATGCGCCGTCGCCGATCCTGTACTGCTTTGAAGCGACTTCGATATTGTCCGTGAACTCCGCCGTGACTGTCACCTCCTGGTTCGTCATTGCGGTTTCGTCCGCCATCACATTGACGACCTCCGGCGGGACGAGGTCATCTCCGACCATGACGATGAGGTCGTATCCGGTCAGGGCGAGCGTGTACTTCACGCCGTCAATGTTTGTCGCCCCACCGCCGACCGTGAGCGTGCCGAGCTCCGTGCCGGACGTATTCTTCACAGTGATGGTCCTGTTGAACGAAGAACCACCTTCGATGAGCTTATAAGAGCCTTCGGCTTGCGTGCCGGAAACTGTGAGCGTACAAAGATAGTTGTCCTCCATGATGGCGTTGAACGACTGCTCGTCGACGAGGAAGTTGCTATTCGCGGAAATTCCGGAAATATTGAGGTCAAGCGTGCCGCCGTAGAATTTCAGTTCGGATGCTTCGCGCAGGATGCCAGTGAGGACGCCACCCGTCCAGACTTTGATACTTTGGAGACGGCCGCCGGATATGACATTCATGACAGTGCCTCTGTTCAGGGCTGCGCTGGAGACGAGCGCGTCAGTTTTGACTTCGACAGTCGCGGCGGTCAGTTCGGAGCTGGTGAAGTTGCCGCCCTTGAAGACGGTGACCGAGGCGTTCTCGATGGAAGCGGAGGCAACGTAGGCTCCGCTGCTGACGGCGAGGGAGCCGCCGGAATCGACCGTAACATCGTCGAGGAAGCAGGGAGGTTCCTCGCCGGTCTTCACGATGAGCGTGCCGCCGTGGACCGAGATCCCCTTCTCGACCGCGTCCACGATTGTGGCGGTGCCGCCCTGTTCCACGGTGGTCGAACCTTTGAGGGAGCCTTCCATAAGGGTGAGATATCCGCCCTCCTTCACGGTCGTGTCGCTGGCGGTGCCGCCGGAGGAGACCACGAACCCGCCTCCTTTGCTGACGACGGTGCCGATTGCCTTGCCGTACGCTTCGAAGTAGCCGCCATCTTTGACAATGGTGCCGTTCGCGGTGCCGCTGCTGGACAGGTCGACTTCGCCCCAGTTATTGATGACGGTGTTGTTGACGATACCGCCGGAGGAGACGAAGAGGAACGAATCTTCGTTGACGGTGGTGCTGTTTGCCGTTCCGCCGTTCATAACGAACATGTTCTGGGCGTTCAGAGTGATGTTACTTGAGGTGACTCCGGAGTTTACAGAGATGTCGGCCATGGTGTCTGCGCCTTTCAAGTTTTGGATTTATATGTTATGTAGCTTTGAATTCAGAAAAAGTAAAATTCAAGATATTTTTTAATATAAGTTCACCCGCGCGAAAAAACAAGCACAGAAAGTGAAAAATCCGAGAAAAAGCGAAAATCCGGAAAGAGGGGGGTGCTGACCAGCCTGTGATCAGCACAACATGAACGCAGCGCCGTGGCAGAGCAATCTGTTGCGGCGTTTTTTCGCTGTCCTTCACATCCGGCCTCGCTGAGCGTATGCGCAGGCCATAAAAAGCGCCTCATCGCCATTGAACTGGTGATGAGGCGCGGATTGTGTTTATGGTTTATGTTTTACAGCGAGGCGAGCAGGCCGTTGCCGGATTCGCCGAAGAGCTTGTCCGAAGCGGAGTCGAGGCAAGAACCGGCGAGGACATCCGAATCGTACTGGCCGGAGCTCAGGACGTCCGAAATGCCGAGAGCATCCTTTTCCGGCATGGCAAGCGCGGAACCATGCGCACTGGACGGCATTGCGGCGGTGATGTTGTAATAAACCTCTTTGCCTTTCTTCGCATCGACGGACTGCATGGAGACGAAATACCTTGTGGTGTCTTCATCGGTTTTCTCCGTAATCCTGACGGTCTTACCATCCGAGGCGGAAGCGTAGC
>JAEEQO010000223.1 GCA_016285335.1 Victivallales bacterium
GTTGCAGGTGATCTTGTTGGTGCCGTCGTCCACGTCGACGTTGCCGAGGAGGGTGATGATGTTGTTTTCCAGGTCGATGTCGGCGGCTTCGGCGGTAATATGCGTGGTCTTTTCCTCTTTGTCATCCGATGCGCCGGTCATTTTGAACCCGGAGAACATGCCGCCGAATCCCTGCGCGTGCAGGGCCGGCTGAAACGCGGCGGCGGAGACGAGGATCCCGGCCGCGGTCAGGAAAGAGCGAAGGTGGAACGTCATAGCTGGATTCCTTTGTTCTGAGTGAATGTCGTGAATAGTTCAGCCGCGGGAACCGAGTTTCCGCGGGGAAGCGTCTTGCAAACCGCCGGATCCGAAGCCGGGGAAAGGTCGAATGCGCCGGTTTTCATCAGTTCTTCTCCTCTTTGGATGCGGTGGAGCGGGAGGACTGTCGGAGCCCGGCTTTCATGTATTTGACGGTAATGCGGTTTCCTTCTTTCGGAAAGATCTTGATGGGGCTTCCGGCGATCCAGTTCGAATCCTGCATCATGATCGAATACGGTTCCGTGCTGTCGCCCGCGGATTTGCCGTCCGTGCCGTTTTTCCCGATCGAACGGATGATTTCGTCATATGTATTCTGCGGGATCTCGCCCTGCGGACTGGAATGCGCGCCGATCATTTCGATCTCTTCCGTGGATGCGTCGTAATGGGCTTCACGGGCAAGGACGACCTGTTTCGTGCCTCCCTCGCCAGCCATCTTTCTGTAAACGACATTTCCTGTGCAAATGATCTTCGAAACATCGTTTCCGAGCTCATTGTTTCCTTTTTTGTCCGCCGTTTCCGATTTCGTCCGATTCGAGATGTCGAAGAGGGGGTTCGAGGAATCCTTCTGCATGAAGATCTCCATCTTCCCGCAGGTGATCTGCCCCGAGCCGTCGTCCACGACCACGTTCTGGGAAAGGGTGATCTTCTCGTTCTGCCGGATGTCGGCCTTTTTCGCCGTGATCGCGGTCAAGGCGAGTCCCGTCGCGTCCTGATCGTCGTCGGAGGAAAGGAGCTTTCCCGCGAGTTGCGCCTTTGCCGTGTCGACTTCCATGCGGTTGTCTTCCTTCAGGAAAACTTTGATGCGGCTGCCGTACAACCGGTTCGAGCCCTGCATCATGACGGGTTTTCCCGTCATTTCGAGGATCTCTTTTTCCGCATCGTAATCGGCTTTGTCCGACATGGCGATCTGGTTGTCTCCGGCGGGCGCATCCGGATCGCTGCGTTTCAGGAAAACGACGTCCCCCGTACAGACGATCTTCGAGACGTCCTTTCCTCCGCCTATGTCGTTCGAATCCGCGGCCGTTTCCGTTTTGCCGTCGGCGGCGGGCTTCTTCTCTTTCAGGCTGATGACCATTTTGTTGCAGGTGATCTTGTTGGATTCCTCGTCCACATCCACATCGCCGACGAGCGTGATGAGGTCGTTTTCGAGGTCGATGTCCGCGTCCCTGGTCGAGATCAGGGCGTCCGTGACCTTTTCGTCGTTTTCATCTTCTTCATTTCCGGGTTCCGCCTCGAAAAGGGACGTCCCGGTGTAATGGAATATCATGTCCTTGACTTTCAGGCGGTTATTCTCCTTGATGAAAACCGTGAAACTCTCTCCTATGACCCACGTTTCCCCCTGCATCATCACGGGATGGCTCTCGATGATGTTTCCGCGGACATATTTTCCCATGGATTCGTAAACGCCTTCGGGGAGAGCCCCGGCCGGATCGGAATGCGCTCCGGTCATGACGACGATCTCTTTCCCGACATCGTACTCGGCATTTCCCGACATGGCGATCTGGTCCTGTCCGTCGGGATCGTTCTTGTCGGCCAGTTTCCTGAAGATGACGTCGCCGATGCAGACGATCTTCTTGATGTTTTTCGCATCCTCGTCCTCGTCTTCGTCCTCCGAACCGGCGCCGGCCTCCGCAGAGCCATGCTTTTCCATTTCCGCGTTTTCCGCGGCGGAACCGGGATCCGCAGGCTTTTCCGCCTCGCCGACGAACGTTCCCGCGGCATCCTCATCCAAGTATATCTCCATTTTGTTGCAGGAGATCACGCTTTGTCCGTCGTCGACCTTGACGCTGCCGATAAGGGTGATGATGTTTTTTGCAAGGTCGATGTCGGCGGAGTTGGACGTGACCTTGGTCGGAGTGTCCGAGTCTTCTTCCGAGACAACGCTGATCCTGAACGCGGAAAAAGTGCCGAGCCCCTGGGCGCGCAGAGGCGTCGGAAGCATGGCGAGGAAGAGGATGACCCCGGCCACACAAAGTGTGCCGACAGAGTGCTCTGCCGCACGAGAGTACACCGCAGGCGGTGTCAGCCAGTGCGCGGCTGTTATGAGAAATGAACGGAAAAAGTATGTCATGATGCGGATTCTTTATTTATTTTTCCGGCTGCGGTTCGGGCCCTTCGACGGGGATCTTTTTGTTCTTCAGCCGCAGGACCACGCTGACGTTTGAGCGGATGTGGATGAATCTCCGGTCGTTGAACGCGTCGAACCCGACGCCGTCGGCATCAAGTTGCCGCGAGCGGAAATACGCGGGTTCGTCACTGGTCAGGATGTTGGTGGATTTGTCGAACGTGGCCTTGTCGGCGAAGATCCACGCCTGGGAGTGCCTGTGATGGTTGCTTTTCCAGAAATCCCGGACGGCTTTGCTGCCGGATCCGAGTTTGTAGATGACCGGGTACGGGTCCTTCGAGTCGATGGTGTCGATCTGCCGGATCGAGGAGTAGGAGCCGTCCACGATGTCGATCATCGGCATGGTCAGGTAGATCAGGGAACCCTTGTTGACGGCGGTCGCGCCGTAGACCAGGTACTGGATTTCGTTGTTGTCGTTGTAGCGCGGGTAGATGTACCGCTTGAGGATGGTGTAGGAGCCTGCGGAAAGGTCCTGGGCACGCAGAAGCGTC
Organism: Victivallales bacterium; assembly: GCA_016285335.1. The sequence continues at coordinate 2,914 of JAEEQO010000223.1, forward strand.
CCGGAGCAGAACAATGCCGCGAGGAGGAGCAGCCGGTTCAGAGCATGTATTTTTCGAGAACGGAGTCCCATTTTCCCTGTCCTTTCAGAAGGATTTCAATGGCTTCGCGGACGGCGCCGCGTCCGCCGGAATGCTGCGTGCGGAGGACGGCCACGGAGTCGAGTTCGGGCGAGGCGTCGGCGACTGCGACGGGGAAGCCCGCGCGGCGCATGGGCGGCATGTCGACCACGTCGTCGCCGATATACATGCACTCCTCCGGCTTCAGGCCCTGTTCGGCAAGCAGCGTTTCCCAGCCGGAGAGCTTGTCGAGGCATCCTTCGTAGAGGAACGAGAGGCCGAGTTCCTTCGCGCGGACCCGGTTTGCCTGGCTTTTGCGGCCGGAGAGGATGCCGACGCGCAGGCCGGCGCGCATGGCAAGGCGAATGCCCTGGCCGTCTCGGACGTCGAAGAACTTGATCTCGCGGGGACTGCCGCCGCCGTAGCCGATGCGGCCGTCCGTGAGGACGCCGTCGACGTCGAGCACGATGGCTTTGATGTCAGAGATATTGCCGGATAAGTTCATAGATCGTCCTGACCTGTTCGATGGTTTGCGCCGCTGCCTCGAAATCAAGCGAGTTCGGACCGTCGGAAAGCGCGTGGTCGGGGTCCGGGTGGACCTCCAGGAACAGCGCGTCGATGCCGACAGCCGCCGCCGCTCTTGCCAGATACGGCACGTACTGCCGCTGGCCGCCGGACGCCTTGCCGAGCCCGCCGGGGAGCTGCACGGAGTGCGTCGCGTCGAAGACGACCGGCACGCCGAGCGCCCGCATCGCCGCCAGCGACCGCATATCCACCACGAGGTTGTGGTAGCCGAACGTGGTGCCGCGTTCGGTCAGCAGGATATTGTCGCAGCCCGCGGCGCGGAGCTTGCCGATCACGCCCGCCATGTCCTCGGGGGCAAGGAACTGCCCTTTCTTGACGTTGACCGGACGTCCTGTGGCGGCGCAGGCGGACAGGAGGTCGGTCTGGCGGCAGAGGAACGCCGGGATCTGGAGGAAATCCGCGACTTCCGCCACTCTGGCGGCCTGAGCGGATTCGTGGACGTCGGTGACGACGGGGAGGCCGAATTCCTTCTTGACGGCTTCGAGCATGGCGAGCCCGGCGTCGATGCCGGGGCCGCGGAACGACTCGCCGGAACTCCGGTTCGCCTTGTCGAACGACGCCTTGAAAATATACTGGACAC
>JAEEQO010000224.1 GCA_016285335.1 Victivallales bacterium
GCGCCTCCTCCAGGTCGGCCTGCGTTGCGGCGCTCTGGTTGTTGCGTGCGGCGAGCAGCGCGGCCTCGTTGATGAGGTTGGCGAGGTCGGCCCCGCTGAAGCCGGGCGTGCTCTTCGCGATGGCGTCGAGGTCGGCTTCCGGTGCGAGCTTGATGTTTTTCGCGTGGACGTCGAGGATCTTCCGGCGGCCCACGATGTCGGGCAGGTCGATGACGATCTGGCGGTCGAAGCGGCCGGGACGGAGCAGGGCGGGGTCGAGCACGTCGACGCGGTTGGTCGCGGCGATCACGATCACGCCTTCCTGGGTCTCGAGGCCGTCCATTTCCACGAGGAGCGCGTTCAGGGTCTGTTCGCGTTCGTCGTGTCCGCCGCCGATGCCGGAGAAGCGGGAACGTCCCACGGCGTCGATCTCGTCGATGAAGATGAGGCAGGGCGCGTTCTTGCGGGCCTGCTGGAACATGTCGCGGACACGGCTGGCGCCGACGCCGACGAACATTTCGACGAAGTCGGAACCGCTGATGGAGAAGAACGGCACGGAGGCTTCGCCGGAAACGGCTTTCGCCATGAGGGTCTTGCCTGTGCCCGGCGGCCCCGTGAGGAGCGCGCCGCGCGGGATCTTGCCGCCGAGGAGCTTGAATTTGAGCGGGTCGCGGAGGTATTCCACGATCTCCTTCATCTCCTCCTTTGCCTCGTCGCAGCCCGCCACATCGTCGAACTTGGTGTGGTTTTCGTTGGGGTCGATCATGCGGGCGCGGCTCTTGCCGAACTGGATGGCTCCCGAGCCCGCGCCGTGGATCTGGCGTGTGAAAATGAAGTAGAAGACGAGCAGGAGCGGCACGGCGATGGCAAGGTTCAGGAGCAGAGACTTCCACCATACATCGCGTTCCAGGTAGACGACTTCCACGCCCTTCTCGTCGAGCTTGTTGATGATGTCGTCGGTCGCGTAGATGCGCGTGTTGTATTTGAGCTTGAGGCGTCTGGCCGCGGCGTTGCCGTTTCCGGTCTGCGCCGGTGCGGGTTTCGTCAGGTCTTTTTCGACGATTTCGGGCGCTTTTTCGGCGTTGTCCTTTTCATCGGTCCCCGCCTTGTCGCCGTCCGCCTGTTTCGGGACGTTTTTGAACTCGCCGGAGATGGCAAGGATCTTGTCGGATTCGGGCATGATCTCGGCGGAGACGACCGCGCCTTTTTCCAGCTGGGCGAGGAACGCGTTCGCGCTCCATTCCTCCTCGGCGGCGAAATAAGGCGAAGACCTGAAGACGATGAGCGAGGCGAGAAGGAGGAACGCAAGCAGCCAGAGAAAGAGCGATACCGGCGGTTTGCGCTTCGTGTTCGGAAGCGGTTTTTTCGGAGAGACTTTCTTGTCGTTCATGGATTAGACGAGCTGTGTCGTGGAGACGGTCCGTGCCGGAGCGAAAGAGGTCTTCTGGCTGTCCATGAAGTTCTTGACGAACATCGCGAGGAGAGCGAGGAAGATGAGCGCGAGCAGGATGACGATGATGATCATGAGCTTGTTGGAAAGGCCGCTGCTCTGTTTGCGTTCGGTGAACCCGGTGCTGGCGACGGACTTGATGGTCTGCGTGGTGCTTGCGGCGTTGATGTCGATGCCGGTCTGCGTCTTCTGGATCGACATGGTCATGGTCTTGTCCTCGCTGTCGTAGAGCAGGTCGAACGCGCCGATCTTCACCGTGTCGCCGTTCTGGAGCTCGTATTCGCCCGTGAGCGGTTCGCCGTTGATCCTGGTGCCGTTGGTGGAGCCCGCGTCGACGATGATGGTCTTGTCGCCGTTGCGGGTGATCTTGCAGTGCAGCGTGCTGACCGTGGGGTCCTTCAGGGTGATGGTGCGGTCGTCGGAACGGCCGATCGTGATCTCATCCTGGTTCAGTTCGAACATCCGGCCGCGAAGCTGTTCGCTGAGAACGATAAATTTCGGAATAGCGGGCATTTTGCTGGTAAACTCCTGATTTGGATGATCACCGTCCGTTTTTTTGGGGGGTGTGGCGAACGGTGACGTTGTTGACGACAGTTATTCTTTTAATATAGCACAAAAAAGGAGAAATCAAAACAGAAAACGGGAGATTTCCGGAATTATTTTCGTTTTTCTCTTAACTATTATAGCGGGCATGTCCTCCGCGGGAGAGATGCCGTGCTTCTCAACGATGCCTGTGTATGAGCAGACCGGCGTTCTGTTTTTGCACATGCCGTGTGTCCGAGCGGAGCCGGACATGGAATCATCACCGCGCGAACAGAGCCGCGCACTGTTTCTGCACACGCCGTGTGCGCTCGCGCAAGCAGCGCACTACCTCACCACCGCTTGCGGTGTCAATCCTTCGGGATGATCTTGTGGTCCTGCGCCGCCTCCAGCAGGACTTGCAGCAGGATGGATTTTTCCGACGGGGTTTCCGCGTGGTAGCGTTCGGGTTCCTCCGCAAGCCCGCGCCAGTACGCGCGGACGTCGGCGGGGGCGGAATCGTCCGGGTCGCCGGGGAAGAGGTCGAGGAGGAAATCCAGGACCTGCCACACGATCTTGACCTGCGCCGGCGGGAAAGACGCGATGAAGTCGTCCATCACCCGCTTCATTTCCGGGTAGACCCACCTGCCGCGGATCGACCACGCCAGCGGCATCACGCAGCGGAACAGCATTTCCGGCTCGGGCAGACGCGAGAGGTCTGCGCCGGGCAGCACGGGATTGCAGAAGGGATCCGGATCGTCGTCGCTTCCGGCGCGTTCGTACACGAAATCGAGGATGCCGAAGAGGATTTCGGCGAGTTCCATGCGCCGGTCGGGCGGGTAGTAGCGCGGATTGTCGGAAATGGCGTCGCGGAGCTTCTGTTCCGTGTCGTAGACCGGGTCTTCGTTGGGGCGCTTGAAGACCTTGTCGAGTTCGTGCTGAAGCGCCTCGATGTCGCGCTGGATGCTGTTTCTGTCCGCGGGCATGGTATGGTCAGCCGAGTTTTCCCGCGAGGATTTCCTTCAAGGCCTTGGCGAGCTGGTCGGTGCAGGACGTGCCTTTGCCGCCGCAGTCGACGCCTTCGAGCTTGTCGATGATCTCCTGCGGAGTCTTGCCCTTCACGAGGATGCCGATGGCGGCGAGGTTGCCCGGGCAGCCTCCGGTGAATTCCACGTTCGTGACGATGCCGTCTTCGATGTCGATGTCGATCTTGGAGGAGCAGACGAGCGGGCTGTTCTGGTAGGTGTAGTGCATGGCGGAGTCCTTTCGTGAAATAACGGCATTGGGAAGTCCGGTCCGGGCGGTTCGACGGAGCGGACGCCGCCCCAGGTCTTTGAGCGGGCCTTTCCCGTGATTGACATACTATAATGCCTGTTCCGGCGCTTGTCAAGCTTTTTTCCGAAAAAAGGGCCGGTGGCTCCAGAATCCGGGTTGACTTTTCCGTCCGGCATGGTAAATTGAAAAAGGAAACGAAACAATAACATGCAAAACGAGGCGAATCCATGAAACTGTGCATGATCGGAATGCGGGGACACTCCTGCTACGTCTTTGAAAGCCTGAACGAAATCCCCGGGATCGACCTGGCGGCGGTCTCCGCCGGCTGCCCGGAGGATTTGCCCGCGCCCCTGCTCGAAAACGCCGCGAAATGCGGATTCGCGCCGCGCGTGTACGATGACTGGCGGGAAATGCTCGACCGCGAGCAGCCGGACGTACTCAGCATCGACGGCAAGTACGACCTGCATGCGGAAATGTGCGTGGAGGCCGCCCGCCGGAACATCCACATCTTCTGCGAGAAACCGATCGCGCTTACGCTCGAATCGCTCGACGCCATCGAGGCCGCGCTCGAAACGAGCTCAAGCAAACTCGTCTCCATGGTCGGGCTCCGATACGATCCGGCGATGTACCACGCCCACCGCCTCGTCTCATCCGGCGCGATCGGCAAAGTCAAGCTCATCTACGCCCAGAAATCCTACCGCCTCGGGACGCGCCCCGACTTCTACAAAAAGCGCGAGACCTACGGCGGCACCATCCCGTGGGTCGGCAGCCACGCGCTCGACTGGATCATGTGGTTCGCGGACAGCGGATTCGCCACGGTCGCCGCCACGCAGACCAGCGAGGACAATTTCGGCAACGGTTCCATGGAGATCGCCGCGCAGGCGATCTTCACC
>JAEEQO010000025.1 GCA_016285335.1 Victivallales bacterium
TCGAAACGCGCTACCGCGCCCACGAGTGCCCCGGCGCGTCTGCCGAGGGCGAGGGCATTCCCTGCGGACAGATGGGGATCCGCGCACTCCAGTACGCAGATCCCGAGGGCAACCTTTTCCGCGTCACGGACAAACAACACTGCTGAACCGCCGAAAGGGAGGCGTCCCATGAAGACAACAGCCGGGTCCCGCGCACGTTCCATCCTTGTCCGCGCCTGCCTCTTCGCCGCGCTGTCCTGGTTCACGCTCCCGCTGTCCGCGCATCCCGCGGGAGATTTTCTCCCGCCCGGTTCCGGCGCGGTCACGCTCCTCGCGCCCGGCAAAATCAAGGATGCGCCGTTCCTGCCGGACACGAAGGACAATCCGCTGTTCCTCGCCTACGAGGAAATGCTCGGCAAACTTGAGGCGAAACATATTCAGGTCGAGGTGCGCTCGCTGACCGTTTTCGAAGACGGGTTCCTGCTCGATTCCAGCGCGACGCCCGCGACCGTGCGCTACATCCTGAAGTACAAGCTCCTCGACGACAAGATCGTCTGGACGGAATCCGGCGAAGGGGACAGTATCGCATTCAACCTGACCGTCCCGGACAGCGGCTCCTTCCGCATCACGTTCCCGGCGAAGGACTGGCTGCTCTTCACCGCGAACAGGCCGCCCGCACCCGCCGACGACCCGTCCGAGGCAAAAAAGCAGGAATCCGAGAAGCAAAAGGAACCCGCCGTTTCCGCCCCGGAACTGGTGAAAGCCCTGCCGGACGACGCCGTCATGGCTTATGTCTGGCCGGAACCGGGCGCGACGCCGGAATATCCCCTCCTCGGCGACCTCAAAAGCATTTCATTTCACATCGTCCGCGACGCCGCGGACAAGCGCCCCGTCCACGCGGAGATCGTCATGCCCGCGAAAACGCCCGAAGCCGCGCTGAAGGTCCAGACGGCGTGCCGGGATTCGATCGGGAACGTCTATCAGGAGGCGGCGAAACTCGGCAAGATACCGCCCGAGCTCGTGAACGCGTTCACGGTCACGCGGAAGGACGCCGAGGTCGCCATTCACATCGCCCTCCCCGACGACATGGCGAAATACATGTTCTCACGGTTCGCGGCCGCGCTTCAGGACGAGGTCCGGCCGTTCGCCGTCCCCGACAAGCTCAAATAAACTTGCCGAAGACAAAAACCTCAAGCTTTTTCCCGGTTATTTTAAGCCGCGGAGCAGTTCCACGACCTGTTCGTCGCTCATGGGCTCCGGGTTGTTCTTCATGCTGTTGCTGCGGCAGTTCGCCACGATGAACGGCAGATGCTCTTCCGCGAGGCCGTAGCCGCGCAGATGGTCCGGCACGCCGAGCCCGAGGGAAAGCTCCCGCATGGCGGCGATGAACAGCGCCGCGTCCGGACGCGGCTCCTTCGGGAGGAACCCCCGGGCGAGCTCGCCGAAAAGACGGCTGCACGCGTTCAGGTTGAACTGGAAAACGGGAAGCATCAGGATGGCGCAGGAAACGCCGTGCGGGACATGCAGGAGCGAACCGACCGGATGCGCCAGCCCGTGAACCGCGCCGAGCCCGGCGTGGGCGAACGCCATTCCCGCGAGCATGGAGCCTTCCGCCATGTCTACGCGGAACGCGGCGTCCATCACGGGCTCCTCGCCCGCGGGCTTCCACGGTTCGTGCACGATGGTCTTCAGCGCGCCGTAAAGCCGGCACGCGGCGGCTTTTGCAAGTGCCCGCGTGTAATCGGTACCCTTCGGCGAAACGAACGCCTCGACCGCCTGGACGAGCGCGTCGAGGCCGCTTGCGACGGTCACATCGTGCGGACAGTTCGCGGTGAGGTCGGGGTCGACGACCGCCAGATCGGCGATCATGTTCGGATGCCGGATGGATTTCTTGATCTGCGTCGCGGGATCGGTCAGCACGGAATTGTTCGTCATTTCCGCCCCGGTCCCGCTCGTGGTCGGCAGCGCGGCGAAGAACGGACGGTCCGTCACGACCAGCTCGCGCGTGCCGTTGAAATAGTCGATGCAGAGCCCCTCCAGCCGCGACAGCGCCGCGGCGGCCTTCGCCGTGTCGATCACGCTGCCGCCGCCGACCGCGACGACCGCGTCGGCATTCCAGGCACGGACGGCTTCCGCGGCGGTATCGACCGCGCCGGGCGAGGGTTCCGCCATGGTCTCGGCGAAAATGCTCGTTTCGCGTCCCGATTCGTTCAACTTCTCCGCGATCGTCTTCGCGTCGGTCCCGGCGGCGTGGCGGCCGGAAACGATCAGGACGCGCTTCACGGAAGCGGGCAGATAATCCGCCAGAAGCGCGGACTTGCCGCGCCCGAACACGATGTCGCGCGGGGTATGGATGGTAAACGAGGGGAAACTGCGTCCGGGTTCTTCCATGGGGGAAATCAATCCTTTCCGGCGTTTTTGTCCTGGTCCGCACCATCAAGCAGGATGCGGACCGCGGCGCGGGCGGCTTCGCGTTCGGCGAGCTTGTGGCTGCTCGCCGTGCCGCGGGCGATGGCCTTGTCTTTGATCAGCACCTCGACTTCGTACTGAGGCGCGTGAGCGGGGCCGGTCACGGCGACCACGCGGTATTGCGGCACGCCCTGCGATTTCTGCTGGGTATATTCCTGCAGGATGCCCTTCGGGTTGATCTCATGGAGGCACTCCGCGGGATCGGGGTAGTTTTTGAGGAGAATCGGCAGGAAGATGTCGGTCGCGGCCTTGATGCCGTGGTCGAGGTAGATCGCGCCGATCAGCGATTCGAACGCGTCGGAGATCGTGGAGTCGCGGTCCTGTCCGTTCAGTTCGAGTTCGCCGCGTCCGAGCATCAGGAACGAGCCGAGCGAGATATCGCGGGCGAACTGCGCGAGCGCGTCCTGGTTGACCATGGCGGACCGGATCTTCGTGAGGTCGCCCTCCTGCAGGTCCGTGTAACGGTGGTACAGGAAATCGGTCAGGATGATCTGCACCACGGCGTCGCCGAGCAGTTCCAGCCGCTGGTTGTCGTACGAGAGCCGGTGTTCGGCGGCGAACGATTTATGGGTCAGCGCCTCCTTGTAGACGGCGGGGTCACAGAACTTGATGCCGAGGATGCGTTCCAGTTTGACGAAATCGCTCATGTCACCTCAAAACAGTTAAAAACAGGAGGACGCGGGAGACAAAGTCTCCACCGCGGCAGTGCCGGGCTCCGCTCCGGCACAAGGGCAAATCATTCTGCGCCGGAGCGAACCGCGTCCTTTCGCAGGAAGGTCATTCCGCCGCCGGAGCTTCGGCTTCCTTCGCGGCCTGGTCCTTGTCTTTCATTTCGCCGAGGTACTTCGGCAGTTCGATGCCGGCCATGGCGGCGACATCGTGGATCGGCGGCAGGCTCTGCATCATGCCGCTGAGGAAACCGGCGGTGGAGGACTTGCCGTCGGCGCGTCCGTTCGGGGAATCCCAGACGGTGACCTTGTCGATCTTGATGTTGCTGATGGCTTCGGTCTGGAGCTTGACGATCTCTTCGAGTTTTTCGACGAGGAGCATCTTGGCGGCAGCGTCGGCGTCCTTGCCGCAGGATTCGATGATCATGCGGTAGCCGTCGCCCTTTGCCTTCAGGACTTCGAAATTACCCTTTGCCTCGGCTTCGTACTTGGCGAAGATCGCGGCGGCCTGGCCTCGCGCCTCGGTCTCGACCTTGGCGGCCTCGGCTTCGGCTTCGATGATGCGCTGTTCCTTGTCGATCCTGGCCGCGACGATCGTTTCGGCGCGCTGCTTTTCCTCTTCCATTTTCGCACGGGCGGCCTGCGCCTGCTGTTCCGCCTCGAAGTCTGCCTTGCGGATCATGGCTTCGGCGATGCGTTTCGCGGCTTCGGCGGCCTGATACGCGGCGGCTTCCTGTTCGGCGCGGACCGCGTTGGACTTGGCGATGTCGATGGCAGACAGGTTTTCGCCCTCGATCGCGGCGGCTTCGGCCTGTTTCACGGCCACGCGGCGTTCGCGGTCGGCGTTGGCTTCGCCGGTGAGCGCGGCAGCTTCGGCCTGCTTGACGGCGATGCGGCGTTCCTTGTCGGCTTCGGCTTCGCCCGCCTGTGCGGCGGCTTCGGCCTGCTTCACTGCCACGCGGCGTTCGCGGTCGGCGTTGGCTTCACCGGTCTGCGCCTGCGCTTCGGCCTCGGACACGGCGATGCGCTGTTCCTTGCGGGCTTCGGCTTCGCCGATTCCGCCCTTCCGCTCTTCCACGGCGACGTCGATGCGCGCTTTGTTGATGGCTTCCGCGGCGGCGCGCTTTCCGATGGCGTCGATGTAGCCGCTTTCGTCGGTGATGTCGGTAATGTTGACGTTCAGGAGGTGCAGACCGATCTTGTTCAGTTCGTCCGCCACGTTTTCCTCGACGTTGCGGAGGAACGTCTCGCGGTCGGCGTTGATCTGCTCGATGGTCATGGAGGCGATCACGAGACGCAGCTGACCGAGGATGATGTCCTTCGCCAGGTCGGCGATGGATTCCTGGCGCAGGCCGAGCAGGCGGTTCGCCGCGTTGCCCATCAGGGATTCGTCGGTGCTGATGCCGACCGTGAACACGCTCGGCACGTTGATGCGAATGTTCTGGCGGCACAGGGCGTTCTGCAGATTCACGTCCAGCTGCATCGGGCGCAGGGACACGAATCCGTAGTCCTGGATCACCGGCCAGATGAACGCCGCGCCGCCATGGATGCAGCGACCGGCACGCTGGCCGCCGGTCTTACCGTAGATGACCATGATCTGGTCGGGCGGGCATTTCTTGTAGCGGGAAATGAACGTGAGGACCAGGATGAACAGGATGACGAGCAGGACTGCGATCAGCAGCGCCACGCCGGGCAGCGATGAAGCGAAAATGGGAGTGATCATCGTCGGGAACCCTTTCTCGGTTGATTATGTTTGTATGTGTTGTGAGAAAATACTGTTTTGCGCCCGCCCGCGCCGGGCGAGACGACATTCGGAGTAAATATAACGCCCCAACCGTGAAATGCAAACCTTATTTCAGGTTTTTACGGAAAAAAACCGAAACCGCGAAAAAAAGTCCCCGCCGCATATTGAAAAAAACGTCCTCATGCACTATATTTTAGATAAAACTGCCTTTTTCACACTCATTAACACAAAGGAACGACTATGTCTGAAAACCCGAAAGTCCTGATCGAGACTTCGCTCGGCAACATCACCGTCGAGCTCTTCGAGAAGGAAGCCCCCGTCACCGTGGCGAATTTCCTCGCCTACATCGACGACAACTACTACGCCGGCACCATCTTCCACCGCGTCATCAAGGGATTCATGATCCAGGGCGGCGGTCTCGATGCAAACCTCCGCAACGTCCCCGGCAAGGCCCCGATCAGGAACGAAGCCGGAAACGGCCTCTCGAACAAGGTCGGCACCATCGCCATGGCACGCACCAACGTCGTCGACAGCGCCACCAGCCAGTTCTTCATCAACACCGCCCCGAACAGCTTCCTCGACCATCAGGACGAGACCCCGCGCGGGTTCGGCTACTGCGTCTTCGGCCAGGTCACGGACGGCATGGACGTGGTCCGCGCGATCGAGGCGGTCCCGACCGGCTCCCGCGGCTTCTACGACGACGTCCCGGCCGCGACGGTCGAGATCTTCCGCGTCACCCGGATCGCCGCGAAGTAAGCGGACACTATTCCGTTCAAGTTCAACCAAGGTCAAGTTCAAGCTATGGATACCAACGAAATCCTGGTGCTGACCGTGGGGGCGATCCTCGTGAACAACGTGGTGCTCTCCCGCATCCTCGGCATCTGTCCGTTCCTCGGCGTCTCCAAGCGCATCGAAACCGCGCTGGGCATGTCCGGGGCCGTCATCTTCGTCATGACGCTCGCTTCGTTCGTCACCGCGCTGTTCAACGAGTTCCTGGTCACGCGGACGTTCACGATCAACGGCGTGACCGTCTCCCTGGCGTTCACGCGCATCCTGCTCTTCATCGTGGTGATCGCCGCGCTCGTCCAGATCGTGGAGATCCTGCTGAAGAAATTCAGCCCGTCGCTCTACGTCTCGCTCGGCATCTACCTGCCGCTCATCACGACCAACTGCGCCGTGCTGGGCGCCGCCGAACTGAACGCCGACGCGTCGCGCGGGCTCATCTCCTCGACCGTGTTCGGGTTCAGCACGGGTGTCGGCTTCGGCCTCGCGCTTCTGCTCTTCGCCAGCATCCGCGAACGCCTCGCCATCGCGCGCATCCCGAAAGCGATGGAAGGCACGGCCATCGCGCTCGTGACCGCCGGCATCCTCGCCATGGCGTTCATGGGCTTCTCCGGGCTCGTCAAGTAAGGGAGGCGCCGCAATATGCTGATCACGATTCTTGTTTCGGCCGGAGTGGTCGCCGCCGTCGGGCTCATCCTCGGCGCGCTCATCGGCTTCACGGCCAAGAAGTTCGAAGTCCAGACCGACCCGAAGATCGAGGCGGTCCAGGAACTCCTCCCCGGCGCGAACTGCGGCGGCTGCGGCTATGCCGGCTGCGCCGACTTCGCAAGCGCCATCGTCACGAAGGACGCCGACCCGTCCGGCTGCTCCGCGTGCTCCGACGCCATGCTCGCGAAGATCGCCGAAGTCACCGGCAAGGCCGCCGGAAAGAAAGAGAAAATGACCGCGGTCGTCTTCTGCTCCGGCAGCTTCTCCCGCTCGGAAAAGGCCGCCGACTACAACGGCATCCTCGACTGCCGCTCCGCGTCCATCGTGGCGGGCGGCGGCGGCAAGGCGTGCCGTTTCGGCTGCCTCGGCTACGGCTCCTGCGCCCGGGCATGCCCGTTCGGCGCGATCGAGATCCGCGACGGCCTCGCGGTCGTGCATCCCGAGCTCTGTCGCGCCTGCGGCAAGTGCGTGAACGTGTGCCCGCGCAAGCTGATCCGCCTGGTCCCGGCTTCCGCGAAGGTCCACGTCTACTGCAACTCGCTCGAAAAACCGGCGAAGCGCCGCAAACTCTGCAAGATCCCGTGCCTCGCCTGCAAGAAGTGCATCCGCACCGACGAAAAACACATGCAGATGCAGGCCGGCCTCGTCCGCGTGAACTACTCCAATCCCCCCGAGCCCGATTTCGTCGCGCAGGTCAAGTGCCCCACCGGAGCGCTTCAGATCGAAGAAGTTCACCGCAAGCTCGAAGCCTTCAAACCGGCAGCGCCCGCGCCGAAACCGGCAGCGCCCGCCGCACCCGCCGAGCCGAAAAAGGAGGAGTCCAAATGAATATTCCAATTAAGACCTGGCGTTTCCACGGCGGCGTGCATCCCGCCGACGGCAAGGCCCTTTCCAATACCGTTCCCGCGCAACGGGCTCCGCTCCTCGACCACTACACGGTCGCCATCCAGCAGAACATCGGCGCGCCGCCGAAACCGATCGTCGCGAAGGGCGACACGGTGAAGAAGGGCCAGCTCATCGCCGAGCCCGGCGGATTCGTCTCCGCCCCGCTCCACGCGCCCACCAGCGGCACGGTCGGCGACATCGTCGAAGTCCCCGGCGCCAACGGCGGCGCGATCCCCGCCATCGAGATCATTTCCGACGGCAAGGACGAATGGGGCTCCGGCCTCGAACCGATCCCGAACTGGAAGAACACCGACCGCGAGGTCCTGAAGAAGCGCATCGCCGAAGCCGGCATCGTCGGCATGGGCGGCGCGGCCTTCCCGACCCACGTGAAGCTTTCGCCCCCGCCCGAAAAGGTCATCGACACGCTCATCCTGAACGGCGCGGAATGCGAGCCCTACCTCACCGCCGACCATCGCCTCATGCTCGAACGCACCGAAGCGGTCCTCGAAGGCGCGGCCATCGCAGCGAAGATCCTCCGCGTCGACCGCGTGTTCCTCGGCATCGAGGAGAACAAGCCGGACGCCATCGCCGCTCTCAACGAAAAGGCGAAGGATTACGGCGTGACCGTGGTCCCGCTGCACGTCCGCTATCCGCAGGGCGGTGAAAAACAGCTCATCTACGCCCTCACCGGACGATCCGTCGCCACCGGCGGACTCCCCATGGACGTCGGCTGCGTGGTGCAGAACGTCGGTTCCTGCGCCGCCATCCGCGACGCGGTCGTCGAGGGACACCCGCTGATCGAACGCTACACCACGGTCACCGGCACCCCGGTCGTCAATCCCGGCACCTGGATTCTCCGCCTCGGCACGACCGTCGAACAGGCCCTGACCTTCGCGGGCGGCGTGAAGTCCCGCGCGGCGAAAGTCATCATGGGCGGTCCGATGATGGGCTTTGCCCAGACCTCGCTCGGCGTCACCATCACCAAGAATTCCTCCGGCGTCCTTCTGCTCCAGTGGAAGGAGACCTCCGGCTACACTTCCAGCCCGTGCATCCGCTGCGGACGCTGCGTCCGCGCCTGCCCGATGAAGCTTCTGCCCGGCCCCGTCAGCGTCATGGTCGAAAGCGAGCACTACGACGAAGCCGAGAAGAACTACGTCATGGACTGCATGGAGTGCGGCGTCTGCACGTACGTCTGCCCGGCGAAACGCCCCCTCGTCCAGCATTTCCGCAGGGCGAAGGCGGAGATCAACGCCAAACGCCGCGCCGCGAAAGCAAAACAAGCCTAATCACGGAGCTGTTCCCCTACTATGAGTGAAGAAATCGAAAAAAACAAAGTCGTGCTTCCCGAGCCCGGCTCCCTTGTGCTGAGCACCTCGCCTCACGTTCAGGACGGCGACAGCATCGCCAAGATCATGGTGAAGGTGCTGGTCTGCCTCATCCCCGCGGTCGCGGCCTCGATCTGGTTCTTCCGGTTCGACGCCGTCCGCATCCTTGTCTACTGCGCCTCGTTCTGCATCTTCGCCGAATACGGCTGGACGCTCGCGACCCGTCAGGCGGCCACCGTCAACGACTACAGCGCGGTCGTGACCGGCGTCATCCTGGCGCTGAACCTGCCGCCCGGAGCCCCGTGGTGGCTCTGCCTCGTCGGCAGCGTCTTCGCGATCATCATCGTGAAAGAACTCTTCGGCGGCCTCGGACAGAACCCGTTCAACCCCGCCGCCGCGGCCCGCGTGGCGCTGCTGGTCGGATTCGCCGGACCGATGACCCAGTGGGCGGCACCCGCGACCGGGACTCTGATCTCCGGCGCGACCCCGCTCGGCGCGATCCATGCGGCGAAAGGCTCCGCGGAAGCCATGGCGCAGCTCGGCTGCCATGACAACCTGATGAACCTGTTCCTCGGCAACGTGGGCGGCTCCATCGGCGAGACCTCCGCGCTCGCCATTCTCATCGGCGGCCTCGGCCTCATGTGCTTCCGCCTCATCAAATGGCAGATCCCGCTCGGAATGATCGGCACGATCTTCGTGTTCAGCGGCATCGTGCACCTGGCCGCGCCCGGCCTGACCCCCGGCCCGCTGTACCACATCCTGAGCGGCGGCGTGATGATCGGCGCGTTCTTCATGGCGACCGACATGGTGACCTCGCCCATGACCGCGCTCGGAGCGTTCGTCTTCGGCGTCGTCATCGGCCTCCTGACCTGCATCATCCGCATCTGGGGCGCGTATCCCGAAGGCGTCAGCTTCTCCATCGTGATCGCGAACGCCCTGGTGCCCCTGATCGACCGCTTCTGCTACGTCCGGCCGTTCGGCTGGCACTCCCACAGCGTGTCCGCGCTCCAAATCAGAAGGGGTGAGATCAAATGAAAGACATGACAAAAGCATCCAATCCGTTCTATCTGGCGTTCTTCCTGCTCGTCGTCTGCGGCGTCTCCACGCTCGTCATGGCGGTCACCGCGGTCAAGACGGACGAACCTATCCGCATTTCCCAGGCGAAGGAGACCGCCGACAGCCTGAAGATGATCCTCCCCGCGTTCGATAACGACCCGGCGGCGGAAGCGGTCGACATCAAGTCGCCCGACGGAGCCCCCGTCAAGCTCTACGTCGCGAAGAAGGACGGCACCGTGGTCGGCTACGCCGCCGAGGCCGCGGCCGCCGGATTCGGCGGACAGGTCGCCGGACTCGTGAGCTTCACCCCGGACGGGACCATCGGCACCGTGATCGTGAAGTCCGGCCATGCCGAGACCCCCGGCATCGGCACGAAAGTCACCGACCGCTCCGTGAAGCGCACCATCTCCGACGTCGTGAAGGGCGTGAAGCCCGACACCTCGAAGCTCGCCCCGAACAAGGCGCTGGATTCCTACTCCGGCGTGAAGCCCGGCGACGCGAAATGGACCAAGGAAAAGGACGACGTCCACTTCGTCTCCGGCGCGACCTACTCCTCGAACGCCGTCTGCGACCTGGTCTGGGCTGCCGCGACCGCCGTCCGCGACTACCTCGCGACATCCGCTGAAAAGAAGGAGGAAGATTGACCATGAACATCTTCAAGGAATTTATCAAAGGTTTCTGGAAAGAAAACCCGGTCCTCGTGCTCGTCCTGGGCATGTGCCCCACGCTCGCCACGTCGTCCGACGCGGTGAAGGGCCTCGCCATGGGCCTCGCCACCACGTTCGTGCTGATCGGCAGCAACCTCGTGATCTCGCTTATCCGCAAGCTCGTCCCGGGCAAGATCCGCATCCCGTGCTACATCGTGGTCATCGCCACGTTCGTGACCGTCGTGAAGCTGCTCATGCAGGCATACGCGCCCGATGCGTACCAGACGCTCGGCATCTTCCTGCCGCTGATCGTGGTGAACTGCATCGTGCTCGGCCGCGCCGAAGCCTTCGCGTCGAAGAACGGCCTGCTGTCGTCCGCCGCCGACGGCCTCGGCATGGGCCTCGGCTTCACGTTCGTGCTCGTCTGCCTCGGCTGCATCCGCGAGTTCCTCGCCGCCGGCACGCTGTTCGGCATCGGCATGCAGTGCTGGGACAACGGTTTCGCGGTCATGGGCCAGGCGCCCGGCGGATTCATCCTCCTCGGCCTCATCCTCGCCGGCATGAACCTCCTGAACATGCACAAGGCGAAGAAAGCCGGCGTCCGCTACGAGCCGCCCGCCGAGTTCGACTGCCGCCACTGCTCCATCTGCAAGCTCAGCACCGAAGAACCCGAAAAAACGAAATAATCTCACGTGATTCTACCGGTCATCGACCATGAGCTGAAAGGGGTCACCCTTTCGGATGCGCTTCCGCACACCGCCGCCTTCTTCTCCGAGGACACCCCGCTGAAGAAGGCGGAACAGTTCGGCGGGCGCCCCTACGAACGCCGCGAACAGCAGGCGGAGATGGCGTGCGCCGTCGCCGAGGCGTTCCAGAACGGGCGCAACCTGCTGGTCGAGGCCCCGACCGGAGTCGGCAAGAGCTTCGCCTACCTCGTCCCGGCAATCTACCATGCGAAGGCGATGCACCAGTGCGTGCTGATCACCACCGAGACCATCAACCTTCAGGAACAGCTCGCGAAGAAGGACCTGCCGCTTCTTCAGGACCTGCTGGACGTCGATTTTACCTACGCCGTCGCCAAGGGCCGAAGCAACTACCTCTGCAAACGCCGCCTCACGCTTGCCGCCGGCAGCCACCGCGACGAAATCCTGCCCGCCGACGCCCCCGTCAGCGAACTTCAGAGCCTCATGGACTGGTCGCGCACCACGCACGACGGCACCCTCTCCGACGTCCCGTTCCGCATCAACCAGCACCTCTGGACCAGCGTCTGCTGCGAGACCAGCACATGCCTCGGCCCCAAGTGCTCCAATTTCCACTCGTGCTTCTACTGGCGCGCCCGGCATTCTTGGGACAAGGCCGACCTCCTCATCACGAACCATGCGCTCTTCTTCACCAACCTGAAGATCAGCCGCATCGAGCAGCAGGAAAACTGCCCCCTGCCCGAACACTGCGCCGTCGTGTTCGACGAAGCCCACACGCTGGAGGACAACGCCGCGAACCATCTCGGCATCCACATCTATTCCTCCGCCGTTCGCGGCACGCTGAACCGCCTGTTCAACCCGATCAGCGGGCGCGGCCTCCTCATGAAGCCCGGCGAGGACTCCATTCAGGTCCGCAACAGCATCGCGAACGCGCACGAGGCGCTGACCGACTTCTTCGCGCAGTTCGACGACACGCTCGACAAGTCGCCGGAGCAGACCTTCCGCGTCCATCAGCCCGGCCGCTTCACCGACCTTGTCTCCGACCACGTCCTCGACGTCGAGACCATCGCCCGCACCTACGCGGACAACCAGGACGACGCCGGATTCCGCCTCGAGCTGGAGGCCCAGCTCGAACACTGCGCCGATTTCCGCGAGGAGCTCAACGCGTTCCTGAACATGTCCCTGCCCGACCAGGTCTACTGGATCGAGGGGCACAAATCCGGGTTCTCCCGCACGCGGCAGACCGAGCTCGCCTCCGCCCCGCTCAACGTGGCGGACCTCCTCCGCGACCTGCTGTTCGACTCCGGCAAGCCCGTCATCCTCACGAGCGCCACGCTCGCCGTGAAAGGCTCCCTCACCTACTACGCCCGGCGCGTCGGATTCCGCGGCGGCGACGGCCTCATCCTCGACTCGCCGTTCGACTACGGCAAACAGGTGAAACTGTACGTCACGAAGGACATGCCCCAGCCGAACGAACGCGGCTACAACGACGCGGCGGCGGAGAAAATCAGGATGTTCGTGGAGAAGACCAATGGCAGCGCGTTCGTGCTCTTCACCAGCTACAACATGCTCAAATACTGCTCGGACCGCCTTTCGCACGGCTTCCTCGCGAAAGGCATCAACCTCCTCGTCCACGGCGAATCCCTCTCCCGGTCCGCCATGATCTCCGAGTTCAAAAAGGTCAAATCGTCGGTCATCTTCGGCGCGACCAGCTTCTGGACCGGCGTCGACGTCCCCGGCGACGCGCTCAGCAACGTCATCATCACCAAGCTCCCGTTCGCCGTCCCTACGCACCCGCTCATCCAGGCACGTTGCGAACGCATCCAGAAGCTCGGCGGCAACCCGTTCGGCGACTATTCCATCCCCGACGCCGTGCTGAAGTTCCGCCAGGGCATCGGCCGCCTCATCCGAAGCAGGACCGACACCGGCATCATCGTGGTGCTGGACCCGCGCATCATGACGCGCAGCTACGGCAAATCCTTCCTTGATTCCATCCCGGAATGCCCCATCGAGCATTTCTAGGAGGACAAGTCCTCCCATTTTTTTCGCAAAAGAAATCGCGGCAAAGACTTGCCATGCGCCTTTTTCCGCGTTATATTATGCCGTAAACGTATTCATCCTCTCTCAAAAGACAGGAGCAGCCCTATGAAAAAACGTACAAAAATGCTGTTGTGCTTGAGCGCAGCCAGGCACTGCTGCAGTGGAGGACTTGTCCTCCTGAAACCGAACCTGACAGGAGCCCTCCTCATGACCGCCGCGATCTTCTCCGCCGCACAGTCCGGCACGCTCAAGGCCGACGAACCCGCCGACGCCCCCGCGACCATCCGCTGCACGTTCCAGCCCTACGCCAAGCCGGAAATCCTCACGGACCACCTCGGCCTCGGCGGGACTAACCCGAACGGCGGCTCCATCGGCGTAAACAGCCTGTATTTCATCCGCGACGGCAAGCCGTGGATCCCGGTCATGGGCGAGCTGCATTTCTCGCGCGTCCCGCGCGACCAGTGGCCCGCAGAGCTCGCGAAGCTGAAGGCGGGCGGTGTCACGGTCGTCTCCACCTATCTCTTCTGGATCCACCACGAAGAGACCGAAGGTAATCTCGACTTCACCGGCAATCTCTCCATCCGCGATTTCGTGCTGGAGGCGCAGAAACAGGGCCTCGAAGTCTTCGTGCGGCCCGGCCCCTGGGCGCACGGCGAATGCAGAAACGGCGGATTCCCCGACTGGCTGCTGAAAAAGCCGTTCCGCACCCGCACGAACAACGACGGCTACCTCGCCGAAGTCCGCCGCTGGTTCGGCGCGATCGGGAAGGAACTGCATGGGCTCTTCTACGCCGACGGCGGGCCGATCATCGGGCTTCAGCTCGAAAACGAGCTCACGGGCAACGCCGCCCACCTCGAAACGCTCCGGCAGATCGCCATCGAATGCGGCATGAACCCGCCGCTCTTCACCGTTACCGGCTGGAACGCCGCCGAGGGCGCGCGCATTCCGCTCACGGGCGTGATCCCCGTGTTCGGCTGCTACTGCGACGCCCCGTGGAACGGCGGCACACGCCCGCTCCCGCCCTCGCCTCATTTCTTCTTCAACAAAATGCGAAACGACACCGCGATCGGCGCGGACCTGATGCCGATCCAGCGGACGGGCCGCGACGGCTGGCGGCTGCCCTACGAACGCTATCCCTTCGCGACCTGCGAGATCGGCGGCGGCCTCGAAAGCACCCACCACCGCCGCTACATCATCCGGCCGTACGATGTCTACTCCCCCACGCTCGTCAAGGTCGGAAGCGGCTGCAACCTGCCCGGCTACTACATGTACCACGGAGGCACGAACCCGGTCGGCAAGCTCTCCACGTTCCAGGAATCGAAGGCGTCCGGTTACCCGAACGACGTCCCGATGCTGTCCTACGACTTCCAGGCGCCCGTCTCCGAGTACGGCGAGATCCGCCCCTCCTACAGGCTCCTGAACATGCTGCACCTTTTCCTGCAGGACTTCGGCGACAGGCTCGCCCCGATGCCCGCGTTCGATTCCGCGATCCCCGTGAAACGCGACGACACGACGACCGTCCGCTGCGGACTCCGCACCGACGGGAAATCCGGGTTCGTCTTCGTGAACCACTACCAGCGCCGCGCAAAGCTCGCCGACCTCGAAAACGTCGTGTTCGACACGGGCTCGGTCGTGTTCCCCGCCATCAATGTAGTCGGCGACATCGCGTTCTTCCTGCCGTTCAACATGGACCTGAACGGCGAGCTGCTGGAATACGCCACGGCGCAGCCGGTCTGCCGCATGGGCGACACGTTCTTCTTCGCGGCCGTCCCCGGCGTCATGACCGAATACAAGTTCGCGGACGGCACGCGGGAGGCCGGCCCGATCTTCGATCACGGAAAGGTCAAGATTTGCACGCTTCCGTGGAAGGACGCGCTCGGGCTCAGGCGGATCGGCGGCGAGCTCTATTTCTCGCGCGACTGCGACCTCATCCGCGTGGAGGGCGAAGACCAGGCCGTGCGTCCGGCTCAGACCGGCGCATACGACGCGCGGAAATGGAACGGTTCGAAATTCACGGACCTCCGGGTCGGCGTCCGCACGGTCCGCCCCGTGCTGAAGATCACCGACCAGAACGAAGCGCCCTTCGAGCTCCCGGAGATGTTTGCGGCCGAGCTCAGGCTGGGCGGCGTGCGCCCGCTGACCTGGAAAAAACTTGAAGTGACCGGAAGCACCGGGTTCGTCGAGATCGATCTGAAGTACGACGTCGCACAGATCTACGCCGACGGCAAGCTCGTGGCGGATCAGTACGACTGCGGGTTCCCGTGGCGGATCCCCGCGTCGCTCCTGAGCGGGAAAACGTGCTATCTGGTCATGTCGCCGCGCTACGACCGCGTCTACAGGGAGGAGACGGAGTCTCCACTGAAATAGTGCCGGCTCCGCTCCGGCACGCACGGCGTGTGCAGAAATAGTGCCGGACTTCGCTCCGGCACAGGGCTTTTTTTACTTCCCGGCCTTGTCCGTGCGTTCCATCTGAAGGAAGCTCGCGGCGCCGAGCTGGCGGATCCCGGTCAGCTTCCACGGGCCGGACGGCGGCCGCAGGGCACATTGGAAATCGGGCAGTTCCCAGTAAAAGACCGCGCCGCGCGTCCAGTCATTGAACACGTCGTCGGAGGTCAGCGCCGCCAGCATATCCATGGATTTGGCGTAGGGAGGATCGGCGAACACGATGTCCGGCGACGGCGGCGCGATCCGGACTTTCAGCGACAGCGGAAGCGTCCCGGGCACGACCTGGAATTTCGCTGGCGTTTTCGTATGCTCGAACCGGGCGATGTTGCGCCGGATCAGGTCCAGCGCATCCGGCGACTCCTCGGCGAAAACGACCGTGGCGGCTCCGCGGCTGGCGGCCTCCAGCCCCACGCACCCGGACCCGGCGAAGAGATCGGCGAACGTCCTGCCAGCGACGGAGCCGATGCTGTCGAAAAACGCCCGCCGGGCGCGCACCGACGTCGGCCGCACGCCGTTTCCTTCGGGCAGATCGCCCAGTTTCAGCCCAAGTGCGCTTCCCGCCGTGATTTCCATGTTGACGACTCCCATGTTGCCGCGGACCGGCGCACATCCTGTCCGCCCGGTCCGCATCCGTTGACGATCCCGGAAGCGGTCCGTGCCGCCCCGGCATACATAATATGCCCCGTTTTGACGGAAAATGCAATCTTTCCCGGAAAAAAAACGCATTTTTCGTGCTTTCGGGCTTGCATTTCCCGAAGTATGGGCTATTTTAGCGGGTGTGAGATTTCCGGCGCACCCCGCGCCCAACTCTTCAACAAAAAACAAAAATTCATCAATAAACCGAAACAGGAAAAGAAAGGAATCCTGAACCATGATCACCGCCATCATCCTGGTCAACGTCGAACGTCAGCGCCTCGCGGCCGTAACAAAAGAGATCCTCGCAGTCGACGGCATCGTCGAAGTCCATGCCGTCGTCGGAGAATACGACCTCGCCGCCATCGCCCGCGTGAAGGACCAGCAGCAGCTTTCCGCGATCATCGCCGACAAGATGTGCAACCAGATCCCCGGCATTACCCATACCAAGACCCTCCTCTCCCTCAGCGCCAGCTACAACTACGACGCCGCGGCCGCCTACGGAATGGAGTGAAGTCTCGCCCGCGCGGACGGTCCGTCCCTGATGGTGTTTCTTTCCGGTCCGAGCGGAAGGTACCCTGCATGGACGGCGCGAAAAAGGCGCCGTCCCGCTGTTTCCGCGGTTTCATCCGTTTTTTCACCTCTTTCTTTAGGAAATCGCATTTTTTTCTAAAAAAAGACCTGTTTTTTTGCCGGTTCGGATTTGAAAATCAGGCAAACAGGATGTAGTGTACATATAGTATCGTTTAATTTCACGCACTTACAGGAGTTCCGGCAATGAGCAAAGCCAGCAAGGTCATCAATATTTTTATTTTCGTCTTTGCGATCGTCGTGGTCGTCTTCGGCGTGCTTCTTTTCCAAAAGCGCGAACAGATCACGCAGGCGCGGGCGGACATCGCCGCCACCGTGGAGAAGGTCTCCCGGCTGATCGATCCCGCCGCGACGATCCCCGCCGACGACCTCAAGATCAGCAAGACTCCGGCCGAGGTCAACGAAGCCATGGTCAAGCTGGACGCTTCGGTCAACAAGATCGTCAAGCAGCGCAACGCCATCGCCGAAAACCTCACCGACGTGACCAATACCGTTCTCGAAAAGGCGTTCTACGGCGAAGGCGACGAGCCGTACATCGTCGAATCCGGCGAAATCACCAAGTACAGAGGCTATGACGAGACCCTCGCCGAGATCAAGACCCACATCGGCGAACGCATGGAATATTTCTACGTCCGCGACAAGCACGTCTCCGACTTCATGGCGAAGGACGGCGCGAACCTCGGGATGTCCGCCAGAAACTATGCTTTCTCCGCCGACAACGCCAAGCTCGCCAATGCCCTGAACGAACTCCTCGTCAAGACGAACGACACCGTCGAACGCATGAAAGCCTTCCGCGGCCACATCGTCACCGTCTCCCACCACATCTCCCCCGACGCCAAGGAACCCGATCTGAACTCCCAGGAGTACAACCGCCTCCTCAAGGAAAACATGACCACGATCGAGGAATACGTCAAGGATTACCAGGAGACCAAGAAGCAGAACGAGGAACTCCGCGAACGCGTGGTCCGCGCCGAAGCCAGACTCGGCGACGCCGAGGAAGACACCTCCACGTACAGAAGAGTCGCGGAAGAAGCCGAGCGCAAACGCGCCGAGGCTGAAAAGGAAGTCATCCGCCTCAGAAAGATCATCGACCCCACCGGATTCGGCGAGGGCGAAGAGGCGCTCAACATCAATTACGACGTCATGAAGGACCTTGTCGGCAAGGTCGTTTACGTGAATGAGCAGTTCGGCTACGTCACCGTCAACATCGGTTCCGAAAGCGAAGTCATTCGCTCCTCCGGCGAACGCATCCGCGTTTCCGTCCCCGAAGGCGCTCTCCTCACCATCGCGACCAGCCTCGATCCCGACACCGCGAAGTACGTCTGCAAGGCGCAGGTCATCCGCCTCCGCGCGAAAGCCGCGGTCGCGACCATCCTCGCCTCCCCGGGCGGATCGTTCGATTACCCGAGCGTCGGCGACGTGGTCTACTTCTCGCAGGCCGACATCGCCACGATGAAGGCCGCCCACGAGGAAGCCATGCGCAAGAAAGCCGAAGAACGCGCCGCCGCCGAACGTGAACAGTCCCTGCAGGACTTCAACGACATCATGACCGGCGAAGACGAAAGCGACGACTCCGGCATCGGCGACGAAGAAGACGACTTCCTGAGCGAAGAAGACGACGAGGGCGACGTCATCGACGCCTCCGACGACGGTCTCGGCGACGAAGAAGAATAACCATCACCCGCAGGAGCGTCCCACATGTTCAGATCCAAGTTCTTTCTTGCGGTCGCGATCCTGACCCTCCTCGTCCTGATCGCCACGATCGTCATGCAGGTCATGGAAATGCGCGAGTTCATGATGTTCTGACCTGACCACCATGAACCTCCGTTTCCTCATCCCCGGCATTCTCGCGGCGGCGCTCCTCCTGAGCGTCGCCGCTTGTTCCTCTCCGCAGGAACGTTCCGGCCGCAGTCGCAGGCCGTTCAACGAACCGTCCTCCTGGGAGACCAATCCCTACGGCGACATGTTCCGCAACTGACGCTTTCAAACCGCGCAAACCATCGCGAGGTCCATCCATGCCAAACGGCTCCACGCTTCATTTCGCCGTCATCGGCGACCCCATCGGCCATTCCCGCTCCCCGCTCATGCACAATGCCGCGTTCCGTGCGCTCGGGATCGACGCCGACTACACGGCCATCCACGTCACGCGCGACAGCCTGCCGGATTTCCTTCAGCGCGCCCGGACGACGCTGAACGGCTTCAACATCACCGTGCCGCACAAGAATGCCGTGATCCCGTTCCTCGACGGCATCACGCCGCGCGCCGCGCTCGCCGGAAGCGTCAACACGGTCTCCGTCCGCGACGGAAAACTATTCGGCGACACGACCGACGGCATCGGGCTGGAACGCGCCGTGCGGGAAGTCTTCGGGCTTCCGCTGAAAGGCGCGAACATCTGCATCCTCGGCTGCGGCGGCGTGGTCCGCGCACTGGTCTTCCACCTCGCCGACGCCGGTTGCGCCCGCATCCGCATCCTGAACCGCACCGCGGAAAAGGCCGCGCTTCTTACGGATGAAATCCTGAAACACGCCCCCGCCCTGGATTGCGGCTATGCCGCGCTCGACGATCTCCCGGCGGTCAAATCCGCGTTTGACGGCGCGGATCTGGTCATCCAGTGCACCAGCCTCGGACTGAAGGACGGCGACGGCTCGCCCGTCGATCCCGACCTGATCCCGGCTTCCGCCTGTCTGTTCGACACGATCTACCGCGAAACGGCGATCCTGGTCCGCTGCCGCGAACGCGGGCTCCGCGTCTCCGGCGGCCTCCCGATGCTCGTGCACCAGGGTGCGGAATCGTTCCGCATCTGGACCGGCCGCGAAGCTCCGGTCGAGGTCATGAGAAAAGCTTCTGAAAGCTGAAATCGCCCTATAAAGATGTTGTCACCGTGCGCGAGCGCAGCCGCGCACTACTGCAGTGCAGGCGAAGCTTGCGTGCGCGGCTCCGCTCGTGCACGAGACAAAGTGACGCTCGCGCACGAGGTTTTTTGATGGATTTCCGTCACAAAATCGCGGTTTATGTTTGCATTTCTCCGATTTCATGCTATATTATTTGATTCAATATGTTGCCCAATGACTTAATCATAACTTCCAAACAAGGAGTCTTATCATGGCAGTCCCGAAACGCAAAGTCTCGAAGATGAAACGCCGCCAGCGCCAGGCCGCGAACCGTTACGAAGGCGTCCAGGCCTCGTTCTGCAAGGAATGCGGCAAGCCCGTCGCCCCGCACTCCGTGTGCACCAGCTGCGGCATGTACAAAGGCCGTCAGGTCCTCCAGGTCTCCGAGTAATCATCCACCTCAAATCCAACCGGAGTCGTTTCCATGAGGATCGCGGTTGATGCAATGGGCGGCGACTACGCGCCCGCCGTCGTGGTCGAAGCTGTCGCCGATGCCCTGAAGGTCATCCCGGACGTCGACATCCTGCTCGTCGGCCACCTGGACAAGCTCGCCTATTACCTCCAGAAAGAACACCTGAAGGAAGGCCCGCACCTGAAGCTCGTCCACGCCGAGGAAGTCGTCGAAATGGGCGAACCCTCGACCACCTCGATCCGCGCCAAGAAACACTCCTCCATCACGGTCTGCGCCACGCTTGCCGCCGAAGGCAAGGCCGACGCCGTTATTTCCGCCGGTCACACCGGCGCGGCCGTGGCGGCGTCCAAGGTCAGGATGCGCATTCTGAAGGGCGTCGACCGCCCCGCCATCGCGACCTTCATGCCCGCGGTCGGCGGCAGGTTCATCCTGGTCGACGCCGGCGCGAACACCGACTGCACGCCGCTGAACCTCGCGCAGTTCGCCATCTTCGGCGAGGTCTAC
>JAEEQO010000225.1 GCA_016285335.1 Victivallales bacterium
GAGAACGCGTCCGGCAGATTCTGGTCGTACTGGTAGCCGTGCCCGTAGCCGAGCTCCTTCATGAGCTTCGTGGGGGCGTTCAGGATGTGCGCGGGCGGCGTGAGGGAGGAATATTTCTTCGCGGCCCGGAGCGCGTTGCCCCACGCGATATAGGCGCTGTTCGACTTCGGCGCGGTCGCGAGGTAGATCACGAGCTCGGCGATGGCGATGTCCCCCTCGGGCGAGCCGAGGCGTTCGTAGGTATCCCAGCAGGACACCGCCACCTGAAGCGCGTTCGGGTCGGCGAGGCTCACGTCCTCCATGGAGAACCGCGTGAGCCGCCGCAGCAGGTAGAGCGGGTCCTCGCCGCCCTCGATCATGCGGGCGGCCCAGTACAGCGCTGCGTCCACGTCGGAGCCGCGCAGGGATTTATGGAGCGCGCTGATGAGGTTGTAATGCCCCTCGCCGTTCTTGTCGTAGACCGGGGCGCGCTGGCGGACCAGCTGGAAGAGGCGGTTCGTGTCGATCTCCTCGCCCTCGGCGGCGAGGTCATACACGGATTCCATGAGGTTGATGAGGTAGCGGCCGTCGCCGTCCGCCAGTCCGGGCAGCATCTTCCGCGCCTCGTCGGACAACGGCAGCGGCATGCCGGAAAGCTCCTCGGCGCGCTTCATGATCTTATCCAGCGCCGCCTCGTCCAGCGGTTTCATGACGAAGACCTTGCAGCGGGAGAGCAGGGCGCTGTTCAGCTCGAACGACGGGTTTTCGGTCGTGGCGCCGACGAGCGTGACCGTGCCGTTCTCCACGAACGGCAGGAAGCCGTCCTGCTGGGCGCGGTTGAAGCGGTGGATCTCGTCGACGAAGAGCAGCGTGCCCTGCCCCGCGGCGCGGAGTTTCGCCGCCTCGTCGAACGCCTTGCGGAGTTCGGCGATGCCGGAAAACACGGCGGAGAGCGCCACGAAGTGCATGCTGGTGGTGTGCGCCATGATGCGGGCGACGGTGGTCTTGCCGCATCCGGGCGGCCCCCAGAGGATGAAGCTGCTCAGGCGGCCGCTTTCGATCA
The DNA here is from genome assembly GCA_016285335.1 of Victivallales bacterium. Next base: position 1,043 of record JAEEQO010000225.1, read on the forward strand.
TGCGGCGCAGCGGGGCGTCCGGCCCGAGCAGATGGTCCTGCCCGACCACCTCCTCCAGCGTGCGCGGACGCATCCGGTCGGCCAGCGGCGACTTCAGAAACGCCGAAAAAAGACTGCCCTGTTCGTCGTCCATGGGACAAGCCGTCCGTGTTTGAGCTTTGCGGTTTTCAGCAGGAACGGAGGGTTACAGGACGCCCTTCGTGGACGGGATGCCCTTCATGCGGGGGTCCATGGAGACGGCGTCGGCGAGGGCGCGGGAGAGGCCCTTGAAGATCGCCTCGAACACATGGTGCACCTCGCCCGAGGACAGCATGCGGATGTGGAGCGTGAGGCCGCTCTTCACCGTGAACGCCTGGAAAAACTCCTTGAACAGCGCGGTGTCCAGGTCCTTGATGTATTCGGCAGGCGGGTTCACATCGTACACCAGGAACGGCCGTCCGGAGAGGTCCAGCGCCACCAGCGCGAGCGATTCGTCCATCGGCAGCAGGAAGCTTCCGTAGCGGCGGATGCCTTCCTTCGTGCCGACCGCCTGCGTCAGGGCGTGGCCCATGGTCAGGCCCAGGTCTTCCATCGTGTGATGGCAGTCCACGTCCAGGTCGCCGTCCGCCTTCACTTCGAGGTCGAAACCGCCGTGCCGGGCAAAAAGCGTGAGCATGTGGTCCATGAACGGGATTCCGGTGTTGATCTGCCCGTATCCGGTGCCGTCCAGGTTCCATTTCACGTAGATGGAGGTTTCGCTTGTGTTCCGTTCGATTTCCGCGATTCTCATGGCGCTGTCTCCTTGTGGATTTATTGTCTTTATCACAATACTTTAGCACATGCGGCTTTCCTTTTCAAACGTTTTTGCGTTTTTTTGCGCCTTTTTCGCCCATGTTTTCCGTTTGGCGTTTGCATTCTCGCGTTTCAAATCTATATTTAACTGCGTGTTTTTTCCGCACGGCGTTTTGTGCGGGCCAACTTCTTTTCCGGTGTATGACCATGAAACAATTCTGCATTCTTCTGATCTTCTCCATGACGGCGGTCCTTTCCGCCGCCGCGACGCAGCCCGCCACGGCGAAGCCCGCGGAGGCCAAGCCCGCCGCGACTGCCACTACGGCGGCGAAACCCGCAGCGACGCAGCCCGCCGCCGCGGCGACGGCAAAACCCGCCGCAAAGCCCGTGTCCGTCCTGACCTCCATTTACCGCACGAATCCCGAGCCGTCCGCGTTTGCCGACCCGGAAAAGGCAGAACAGCTGCTGAACAGCCGCGCCGAACTGGTCCAGAAGATCCAGAACGAGCGCAAACGCATTCTGCAGGAGGACACCGCGGCGAAGAAACTGCACGACGAGATCATGCTGCTGAACCGCAAGCTCGCATCGCTGCTCGAGACCAAGAAATCCATGATCGAGCTCAATTCCCAGCTGCTCGACCTCGACCTCGCCATTTCCAGGCTCAAACCCGCGCCCCCGCCGGAGCCCGAACAGAAAACCGAAAGCGACGCCAAGGCCGACAAAGACACCAAGATCGACAAGGATAAAAAGGAGTGACCGAACCATGTCCGCAAATCTCATCAACGGGAACGAAATATCCAAGGCAGTCAACGCCGAGACCGCGGCCGAAGTCGCGGAGATCGTCGCGAAATACGGCGTCCAGCCCGCGCTCGCCGTGATCCTCGTCGGGGAGGATCCCGCCTCGCAGGTGTACGTCTCCCGCAAGGCGAAGAAATGCGTCGAGCTCGGCATCCGTTCCGAGAAGATCGTGCTTCCCGCGGAAACATCCGAGGCAGAACTCCTCGCCGTGATCGCGAAGCTCAACGCCGACCCGTCCATTCACGGCATCCTCGTGCAGTCCCCGGTCCCGAAGCACATCAACGAACAGAGCGTCGTGCTCGCCATCGACCCGAAAAAGGACGTCGACTGCTTCCATCCGTTCAACGTCGGGAAGATGATGCTCGGCGACTTCACCGGATTCCTGCCCTGCACCCCGTGGGGCGTGACCGTTCTGCTCGAACGTTCCGGCGTCGTCACGCGCGGCAAAAACGCCGTCGTGCTCGGCCGGTCCAACATCGTCGGCAAACCCATGGCCGCCATGCTCGCCGCCAGGGCCCCGTTCGGCGACGCCACCGTCACCGTATGCCATTCCCGCACCGCCGACCTCGCCTCGATCACGCGTCAGGCGGACATCATCGTCGCCGCCCTCGGCATCCCGCGGTTCCTGAAGGGCGACCAGGTGAAGGAAGGCGTCGTGGTGATCGACGTGGGCATCAACCGCATCCCCGATCCGGCGGCCAAAAACGGCTGCCGCCTGGTCGGCGACGTCGATTTCGACTCCGTGGCGGAAAAGGCGTCCCTCATCACGCCCGTCCCCGGCGGCGTCGGCCCCATGACCATCGCCATGCTCATGAAGAACACGCTCCGCGCCTGCCGCGCCTCGCTGAACGCCTGATCCTCCATCCGGCAGGAGGCTTCCGCCATGCCTTTCCTCTTCAAAATCGCAGCCATCCTGATCGGCATTTTTATCTGGAAGACCGTCATGGCGTCCTTCTCGAAGGCGAAAGCGGCCATGCGGGACGACGAGGACGGCGATGCCGGCTCCCGGGCGCACCTTGACCTGGAGGCGCAGTGGCGTCAGGCGGCGGAAGCTCTCACCGGCACATTCGACTCCGGCGAGGGGCCGAATATGAAAAATGCCTCCATCACCGGCAACGTCTCCGGCCACTCCTTCACGATCAAGCGTTTCGGGCGGAACTACGTCCGGTATTTCGTAGGATTCCGGAACGCCACCCGGATCCGGGTCTGCGTGGTCCGCGACATGCAGACCATCGCCGAACGCATCCTGGACGGACATCCCATCTTCCCCTCGAAAATGTTTTTCTCCTCGCAGGAACCGGATTTCTACTGCTCCGCGGAATCCGAGGCGGCGTTCGACCGCTTTCTGGACACGCCGTCGAACCGGTCCGCCGTGCTCAACCTGGTCCGTCTCTTCCCCGCCGGCATGTTCAACAACGAGGGCGTGTCCGTGCGTCTGCGGGCGACCGCGCCGGACGTCGA
>JAEEQO010000026.1 GCA_016285335.1 Victivallales bacterium
GACCTTGTACGAGGCCGCGGCGTTGTTCACTTCCGCCACCCATTCCTTCTTCAGCGCGACGCGTTCCGCGGGGTCGGAGGAGGCGTTCAGGCGCGTGCCGATGCGGCTTGCGGCGTTCAGGTGCTCGCGTGCCACGCGGAGCGAAACGACGCCCGCGTAGGGATTCAGCATGTCGATCTCGAGCAGGAGCCTGTAGAGCGTGAGGGCGTCGCTTTTGAGCAGCGCGGCCTTTGCCGGGTCGGAGGACGCGGCTTCGGCGGCCTGTTTCCACAGCACGTGGCCGGCGTTCAGCAGCGCGGTCGTGACGAAGTCGTCCTTCGGCAGAAGCGCCGCGTAGCTGCCCAGCACGACGGCGTTCGTGGAGTCGCCCATGTAGGCGTAGGAGAGGATCAGACGGTTCACGAGCTCGGAGAGGCCGGGCGTGTAGCGGGCGGCCATCCGCTGCAGGATGGGCAGGAGTTCGTCGATCACCAGATTGTACTGTTTGCTGGCGTAATTCTGTTCGGCCCAGGCGGAGACCAGCGTGGACTGATCGCTCATTTCGGGCGCCTTGACCTTGGAGAATTCGGACTGGTAGGTGGCGCGTTTGTCCGGGTCGATCGCCATGGCGCTTTCGGTCGCCTGCTTGAAATCCTTGTAGGCGGCCGGGGCGTCCTTGAACTGCGGGTAGTATTTCACGAGTTTGCCGAGGTACTTGAACGCGCGGCGATAGTAGGTCACGGCCTCCTTCTTCAGGTCGGTTTCCTTCCGGAGTTCGCCTTTCGCCTTCGCGGCAGCGGCCGCCGCCTCGGTCGCCTCTGCCATCGCGAGGTAGGAGCGCCCGGTCCAGAATTTCGCGTCGGCTGCGGGCGATTCGCTCTTCTTGCCGTCCTTTTCCAGCGCTTCGTCGGACGCCTCGAAGAGGTCGGGATAACGCCGCACTTCCACGCCGGCCTCCTCGTATTCGCCGAGGAGATAGAAGCAGTGGATGATCTGGGCGGTGGCGTAAGCGGTGAGCATGTCCTGGCCGCCCCACTGGATCTCGTGGAAATCGACGGCGGAGGAGAGGACGGCGGTCTGCCAGTCGTTGGGGTCGGTCCTGCGGAGACGGCTCTTGTCGTTGGAGCTCCACTTGTCGCGGTTCTTCACCTCGCCGGAGGTCTTCCTGCGGGCCAGGTCCATCTCGTCGATCTTCATGATGCGGTCGAGGTCCATGCCGAGGACATCGCCGAGCTGCTTGTACGTGTCGATGCGTTCCCGCTGGGCGTTCGTGTTGCCGGGGTTGTCGACGACGGTCTTCGTAAGCTCGGCGGCCTTTTTCTGAAGCCGGTTCAGGTCGGAGACCTTGTTCTTGTCCTTCATCATGTCGGAGACTCTGCGCTGGAACGCGGATTTCTCGCGCAGTTCGGCGCGGCGGTTGTTCTCCGCCGTGGCGAGCTGGAGCAGCGCCTTCGTGTACTGTGTGGCGCGCTTGTCGGAGGTGGTGCCGCGGGTCCAGTCCATGAGCGAGGACGCGTCGTTTTCACGGCCTTCCTGGTAGTAGATGTTCAGCAGGGCCGTGAGGGGGCGTTCGTAGTCGGAGGGGTCGATCTTCTCGCGTCTGAGGTGGTTGTAGAGGTCTTCCAGCGGCTTCAGCGCCTTCTGGTTGTCCTTCTTCATGTAGTAGTAGATGCCGAGCGTGCCGAGGGAATTGTAGTAGGCGGGATCGTTTTTCGGGATGCCGTCGATGATCTTCTGCGCCTCGTCGTTCTTGCCGGAGACGAGGTAGGTCTCCGCGAGCTGGACGCGGTAGAAGTTCGCCATATTCTTCGCCGTGTTTTCCGCCAGACGTTCCTGCAGGAACCGCGTCGAAAAATCGTACAGCCCGAGGGCATTGAGCTCGCGCGAAAATGCCAGGTCGCGCTTGACCGCGCCCGACTGCGCGAAAACCGCCGCGCCCGGCAGGGCCAGCATCGCCAATATCGTCAAATAGCGGAATCTGTTCAGCATATTTTCTCCGGCAGAGTCGTTCTATATAGATAAGCGAAAAAGTCAAAAAAACAGTTCTTCATATTATACTACGGTTTTTGCCGATTGTCAAGCGTATTTCGTCAAGCTTTTTGCCCAAATCGACAAACTTTCGTCGCGGGCGCCCGCCACGATCACCACGTCGCCGCGTTTCACCGCCTTTTCCAGGTAGTTTCCGCAGGGCAGGCGGTCGTCGAAAACCTTCACCGAACCGGCGCGTTCCCCGAGCGCGGCGCGGCATGTTTCCGCCGCTTCGGGACTCGTTGGGCTGAACGAGGCAGTGCCGCCCGCATAGTAGACCGGCAGAAAGATGAATTCATCGCCGGGACGCAGCAGGGAGGGCAGGGCGTTTGCGAGGGCTTCCCGCATGAAGCGCAGCGGAGCGAACCCGTGCGGCTGAAAGACCGTCACGACGCGTCCGTCCGGCGCGAGTTCCTGCGCGGCCCGGATGCACGACGCCAGCTTCTCCACGTTGTGGGCGTAGTCGTCGATCACCTGCGCGCCGTTCGCCATCACGCCCGCGCGGTCGAACCGCCGCGCCACGCCGCCGAACTCCGAAACGGCTTTCAGCGCCTCCATCGCGTCGTACCCGCGCGAGGTCAGGACCGTGTGGACCGCCATCGCGTTCACGGCGTTGTGGCGGCCGGGCATCGGCAGGCGGATCTCCGGCAGACCGCCGAACGAGCACCACGCGCTGCCGTCCGCCACACGGTAGGAATCCAGGCGGATGACGTGATGCCCGGCGCACGAAACGGGCGCGTCCGGGTCGCCGCTGAAGAGCAGGACCAGTTTCGATGCGGGGAACTTTTCCGGGCCGATCTCCTTGAACGCTTCCAGCTCCATGACCGCGCACGAGCGCGCCGACATGGCGAACGCGAGGAAGACTTCGGCGAGTTCCTCCCGCGAATAATGGTCCGTGCCGATGTTCATGACGAGCGCGGCGTCCGGGACGTAGTTCAGCAGGCTCTTGTCGCTTTCGTCCGCCTCGATCACGAAATCGCGCCCGAAGCCGCCGCGATAGTTGCCCGCGGCGCCGTCTTCGCGGAACCGCTTCACATAGCCGCCGGACAGCATCCCCGGATCGCCGCCCAGACGGTCCAGCGCATCTGCCAGCCACGCGCTCACGGTCGTTTTGCCGCAGGTGCCCGTCACGGCGATGGTGAACCGGCCTTTCAACGCGCCGATCCCGAGCGACAGCGCTTCGCTGCGATGGAGACGTTTCGTTCCGGCGGGCGCGCATTTGAAGTCCGGGTTGTCCTCCTCGATCGCGGTCGAAAACACGATCGCGTCCGGGGCGTAGCCGTCCGCATAGACCGAGCCGTCCTGCGGAAAGAGTTTCGCGCCGCATTTGCGGAGCGCGGCGAAGATGCGTTCATTTTCCGGGTGCCCGAGCGCACGGTCGCTGCCGGTCACGGTGCAGCCGAGGTCGAGGAACATCTGCGCCAGGCCGCTCATGCCGATGCCGCCGATGCCGACGAAGTGAAGGGAACGCGGGATTTTCCGCTGGTTTTTCGAACTGGAAATGCCGATGGATTCCGATGTCATGAAGCCTGCCTCGAAATAAACATGATTTACGTTCAGAAAACAATAGCATCATTGGCGGAAAAATCAACCGTGTTCCGCCTGAAAAAACGCAAAAAAACAGGACCGGAAAAAGATTTTCCGATCCTGCGGCGTTTCTTAACGGATGAACGTCCGGCTGCCGGGTCAGACCAGCGCGGTCTCCTCGGGGAACCCGAACCGGATGTTGAAGTCCTGCACGGCCTGTCCCGACGCGCCTTTGGTGAGGTTGTCGATGCAGGAGAAGAGCAGGAGTTTTCCGGTGTGGGAGTCGAGCTTGAACCCGATCTCGCAGCAGTTCGTGAGCGTGACGTGCTTCGTGTCCGGGAGTTTTCCGGCGGGGAGCACGCGCACGAACCGTTCATTCCCGTAGGCTTTCGCGAACGCGTCCGCCACGGCCTCCTCGGTGCAGCCTTCGGCGGCGTCGAGCACGATGGTCGACTGGATGCCGCGGTTGGTCGGCACGAGGTGCGGGATGAAGTTCATCTTCAGGGACGGGAGTCCGGCGGCGACGGCGAGTTCCTGCTCGATCTCGGGCAGGTGGCGGTGGCCCGACACGCCGTAGGCGCGCACGCTCTCGTTGCATTCCGGGAAGATGTACGGCAGATCGACTTTGCGGCCCGCTCCGGTCACGCCGCTCATGCTGCAAGCCACGATGCCTTCCGGCGAGGCGAGTTTCGCCGCCAGGATCGCGGTCGTGGGGAGCAGGATGCTCGTGACGTAGCAGCCCGGGCACGCGATCAGCTTCGCGGTGCGGATCTGTTCGCGGTAGCGTTCGGGGAGCCCGTACACGGCGTCGGAGAGAAGCGCGGGCGCGGGATGGTCGATCTTGTAGTATTTCTTGTACTGGTCGAGGGAGCGCAGACGGAAGTCGGCGCTGATGTCGATGACGGTGAGCCCGGCCTTGATGAACGGCTCGGCGAATTCATGCGCGAGTCCGTGGGGCAGGGCCAGAAACGCGGCGTCGCAGTCCCTGGCGATCGCCTCGGGATCCGGCATGGAGAACGAGAGACCGGTCCCGGCGAGACGGGGGAAGATCTCCGCGATGTCCTTGCCCGCGTTCTGGCGGGACGTGATCACGCGGATATCGGCATACGGATGACGGGAAAGCAGGCGAAGAAGCTCCTCGCCTGCATATCCCGCGGCGCCGACGATCGCGACGCGTACTTTGTCCATTGCGACAGTCTCCAATTAGCGTTTGGAGAACTGGAAGCGTCTGCGCGCGCCCGGCTGACCGGGTTTCTTGCGTTCCTTGACTCTGGAATCGCGCGTCAGCATGCCGCTGCTCTTCAGCACGGACTTGTAGTTTTCGTCCGCGAGCACGAGGGCGCGGGCGATGCCGTGACGGATGGCGCCGGCCTGACCGGCCTTGCCGCCGCCCACGACGGACGCGTCGATGTCATACGCTTCGGCTGCGCCGGAGACGTTCAGGGGCTGCATCACATAGCCGCGGAGAGCTTCGGTCTCGAAATATTCTTCGAACTTCTGGCCGTTCACGGTGATCTTGCCGCTGCCGGCGTCGATGCGGACGCGGGCGCTGGCGCATTTTCTGCGACCGGTGGCGGCGATGGCGTTCTTCTTATCCATATCTCAAAGCTCCATTATTTCACGGGTTCGGGTTTCTGGGCCGCATGCGGATGCTCCGCACCGACGTACACTTTCAGCTTGGCGTACTGGGCACGGCCGAGGCGACCCTTCGGCATCATGCCCCACACGGCCTCGCGGACCAGGCGGTCGGCGTGCTTCGCGCGCATCTGCTCCGCGGTCTCGACTCTCTGGCCGCTGCGGTAGCCCGTCCAGCGGATGTACTTCTTGCCGGTTTCCTTGCTGCCGGTGAGAACAGCCTTGCCGGCGTTGATCACGACGACGAACGCGCCGGTGTCGACATGGGGAGTATAGGTCGGTTTATCTTTGCCGCGAAGCGCGTTCGCGATCTTGACGGCAAGTCTTCCAAGCGGTTCGCCCGCGGCGTCGAACAGCACGAACTTGCGTTCGATCTCGCCAGTCTTGGCCAAATAGGTTTTCATCTCAGGATTGCTCCTTGTTCAGTTCAGTTTGTCGTAACAAAAGTCGAAAAAAGGGCGCTCCGGAACTGCCAGATTCCAGTGCTTTCCTGACGTCGTATTCGGGATATACCACATCGGAATCAATTACTATACATCCGTTTCCCGTTTTTTTCAAGATTATTTTGCGTTTTTCCGCAAACTTTTTCCGCTTTTCGGGGCAAAGGGGAGCGTTTGCCGGTCATGGCAGGGCGTCCTGCGGGGCAGCCGACGGTTCAGCGGGCGGTTCGGAAACTGTGGCGGAAACGGGCTGGTCCTGAACTTGCGGCGATCCCTGACGGTTGAACAGGAAAAAGAAGGGGATCAGAATCAGCAGGATCAAAACGATAAGCGAGCTTGCCCGAAGCAGCGCCGCCGGAACCCCGAACGGAAGCTCCCGCTGATGTTCGATGCGGTCCGCGAGGTCGTCCCAGAACAACCCCGGCAGAACGCCCGAGATCCCCGCCAGGATCTCCGCCCCGGTCCCCGTCATGGATTCGTTCAGCTGATCCGCAAGGCCGGCGAAGGGCGGCAGACAGAGGACGGCGAACGTCAGCGCGGGGAGGGTGCAGAAGACACCCCACGGCCACAGCAGCGGCACATATGCCGCATAATCCCGCCGGATGGCGCGGCGCAGAACGGCGGCGGCGGCGACCGAGACGGCAGCGGCGAAAAGCGTGGGGAAAAGACTCGGGTGAAACGTCATGGCGTGTTTGCTTCGGCGGATTCCCGGCGGCAGGAACTCCGCCCGTTTGAATTGATAGAGATACCATCTAAAAAAGTGAGACAGCAGGGAAAAAGGGAGGGTAAAACCCTGCTGCCTCAGGAGTGCGGATCATCTGTTGCGGTTTCCGCCTGTCCATTTTGCCTTGGGAAAACCGTCTTTTCTGTTCGACCGGGCCGTTCAGGCGGAACGCTTCATATACTTTACGTCTTTTCCGGCGAAAAATCAAGCCCGCCGGGGAAAAAAGCACGAAAAAAGACCGGATATTGCCTATAATATGGCTTGATTTTCTTTTTTTTGAATGGTATAGTATTCAGATAGCCGGAATGGTTTCTGCCGTTTGAAAAATCGGTTCCGTTCGGAAAAATCTTTGAAAACCAGAAGCTTTCGATGCTTTCGCCTGCCTTCTGCGTGAATCGTGCCCGGTTGGAACGTATCCTCGTGCATCCCGCCGGACGCTTTTCTTTTCAAAAAGCGGACTCGGTTTTTTCAGAAAACAACTTGAAAAGATTTCGTTTCATGCCGTCAAAAAAAATAGTTATCATCGGTGCTGGGCCGGCCGGTTTGACCGCGGGCTGCAAACTGCTTCGTGCAAATAAAGAATGCCGTGTCCTGATCCTCGAAGAATGCGATGTCGCGGGCGGTCTTTCGCGTACGGTCCTCCACAACGGCAACCGTATGGATATCGGCGGACACCGTTTCTTTTCCAAGGACCGGGACGTCAATGCGCTGTGGGAGGAATGGATGCCTTTGCAGGGGAAGCCTGCTCTTGACGACAAGCTTCTTGGGCGTGAGACCAACCTTTCTCCGAATGGCCCGGACCCTGAAAAGGAAGATCGCGTGATGCTCTCCCGGAAGCGCGTTTCCCGTATCTATTACAAACAGCATTTCTTCGACTACCCCATCCGGATGTGCGCCGATACGTTTCTGAATATGGGCTTGGGGACGACATTCGTCGCTGGAATGAGTTATTTGAAGTCGGCCATGAGGAAACTGCCGGAAAACTCCCTTGAGAATTTTTATGTCAACCGGTTCGGTCGAAAGCTGTATTCCATGTTTTTCGAGGGATATACGGAAAAACTCTGGGGGCGGCATCCGCGGGCGATCTCCGCCGACTGGGGCGCCCAGCGGGTGAAAGGGCTGTCCATCCTTGCCGTCTTTGCGGACGTCTTCCGCAAGCTGCTGCCGGGCAGGGCGGCGGACGGCGGGGATGTCGAAACCTCCCTGATCGGCGAATTCCGTTATCCCAAATTCGGCCCCGGACAGCTGTGGGAAACGGTCGCGGACGAGATCCGGAAGATGGGCGGCGAGATTCTGTTCAATCATAAGGTTGTTGCCGTGAAAAAGGAAAACGGGCTTGTCAAGGCCGTCGTCTGCCGGACGGACCATGGGGAGGTCTCCTTTGATTGCGACATCGTCATCTCCTCCATGCCGCTCAAGGACCTGGTGGGCGGCATGAACGATGTGCCGCCGGAGATCGCGGCTATTGCGACGGGTCTTCCCTACCGGGATTTCGTGACGGTCGGAGTGCTGATCCGAAAACTTGCCCTGAAAAACGAAACGAAATACAAGACGCTTCAGAACCTCATTCCCGACTGCTGGATCTATGTGCAGGATACCGGGGTGAAGCTGGGGCGCATCCAGATATTCAACAACTGGTCTCCCTACATGGTGAAAGCCCCTGAAGACACCGTTTTGCTGGGCCTGGAGTATTTCTGCAGCGAGGGGGATGAACTGTGGTCGATGGACGATGAGACCTGGAAAGAACGGTGTGTGTCGGAACTTGTCACGATCGGCGTGCTCAATCCGGCGGAACCCGTTCTGGACTGGCATGTCGAGAAGGTCAGGAAAGCGTATCCCGCGTATTTCGACACGTATGAACGCATCGGAGAACTTGTGGACTACCTGAATTCGATCGGAAACCTGTACTGCATCGGCAGGAATGGACAGCACCGTTACAACAACATGGACCACAGCATGGTGACGGCGTTCGAGGCGGTGAAGTGCATCCTGGGAGAAGCTTCCGAAGACAAGTCATCCATCTGGAGTGTCAACACGGAAAAAGAGTACCGCGAAGAGTGATGCCGGAGCGCGCAGGGCGGGGAAAGTGAAATCCGCCGCACAAATAAGGCGGGAATGCGTATCTTGCCTATAAATAGGTCGGATAGGTCGCATAAATCCCATAGTGCGTATAGGTCCCATAGGGCGTATATAAGAAAAATCAATGGCTTTCGCTGCTCGCGGTCGGGGAGAAGTCGAGCGGGAGCGAGTTTCCGTTTTTTTTGCACGTGGTGAGGTGGAAAGCCCTGTCATCATCAAGCAAATCCCTTGGTCTTCGCGGCTCGCGGTCAGGAAAAGTCGAGCGGGAGCGAGTTTTCCGAATGCGAGCCCCTCGGACGCGGAGCGTCCTAAAATAGCCGGAATTATTCGGAAAAATGGCTTGATTTTCGTTTTTCGGCATGGTATAGTATTCGCATCGCCGCCAAGCGGCTGCTATTTGAGTCCTTTTGCATAAAAATCGGCGAAGCAAAACGAATTACCCAACAGGAGGTATCAGACGATGAAGACGAAAATCAAATGCCCATGTTGTGAAGAAGAGTATTCTGTTGACAAATCTCTCATCGGAGAGCTTGTAAAATGTGAAAACTGCGGGACTACATTCACGGCAAGCCGGACAGCTCCTATATCTCCTCTTCAGAATGATTCTTCAAGGAATCAAACACCCTTTCTTCCTCAGGATCCTGTAGAGAATCCTTTATCAGAATACAGCGGAACAGGCGGATTGTTGGGATGGATAAAAGCATTTTTTGACTTTAAAGTCATGATAACTCCCAGTTTTGTCAGAATATCATTTTTTTTAGTTTTTGTTTCCGGAATGCTTGTGATTCTTGTTTGGCCGTTTAAAATGGGCTTCATGAGATATGTAGAATGGTATGACTTTTCTAAAATTTTAGGGTATTTAGTAATGGTCCTTATTGAAATACCGGTGTTTGCCTTTGTTCTGCACGTTGTTTATGAACTAACCATGATTCCATTTTCTATTTTGAATACCCTGCTGGAAATCAGGAACAGGTTGGATGAAAAGAACTCTGTCACAGGCAAATCTGTTCTGACGTGCATTGAGGAAATCCGAGATAAGATGGATGAAAAATCATTCGTTACAAGCAAATCTATCCTGCAGTGTCTGTTGGAAATCCGAGATAAAATGGATGAAAAAAACAAAGAGTTGAACACAACTAAGGATTGATAGAATCTTTTTTCGACGTTTTCCAAGAATACAAAAACCGCTCGGGCTTGAGGTCTGGGCAGAGAAAGACCTGAATTGATGAGTGACCACAGTCTTGTGCGTGCAATCGTGACAACTCAAAAAGCAAAAGCATCCAAGTCAGCATATTACAATATTTTGGACTCAGTGAGTCCAAAATTGGAAGCATCCGAATCCGGGAAGCGACAAAGCAGCCTCCGCAATCATTATGATCACGGAGGCCAGCGCAAGCGCTGCTGTAGCAGTGTCCGGCTACGCTCGGACACAATGCAAGCATTGACGTACAGCGCTCTGCTACGCGAGAGCGCGTGCTTGAGCGAAGCCAAGCACTACCTCAGCACCGCTTGCGGTGCTATTTGATCTCGTTCTGCATGGCGACGAGCTGATCGGCGCCGTACATCTTGCGGAGTTTCGGCTTTTCGATCTTTCCGGTCGGGTTGCGCGGGACTTCGGCGAAGATGATCTTGCGCGGGCGCTGGTAGCGCGGCAGATCGAGGCAGAAGTCGTTGACCTGCTCCTCGGTGAGCGTGAAGTCCGGCTTGACCTCGATGATCGCGGCGGCGATTTCGCCGAGGCGCGGATCGGGCAGGCCGATGACGGCGACGTCCTTGATGGCGTTGTTGCGGCGGAGGAAATCCTCGATCTGAACGGGATAGAGGTTTTCGCCGCCGGTGATGATGACGTCCTTCTTGCGGTCGACGAGGTAGATGAAGCCGTCCTCCTCTTTCGCCATGTCGCCGGTGTAGAGCCAGCCTTCGTCATCGAGCACTTCCTTCGTGGCCTTCTCGTCCTTGTAGTAGCAGCGCATCACGCCGTCGCCCTTCACGGCGAGCTCGCCGACTTTGCCGGGCTCGACGGGATTGCGCTTCTCGTCGACGATCTTGGTCTGCCAGCCGTAGCCCGCCACGCCGATTGCGCCGACGTGGTCGATATTTTCGATGCCGAGGTGCACCGCGCCCGGTCCGATGGATTCGCTGAGGCCGTAGTTAGTGTCGTAGTCGTGCTTCGGGAAGACGGCTTTCCAGCGTTTGATGAGGCTGGGCGGCACGGGCTGCGCGCCGATGTGCATCAGACGCCACTGGTCGAGCTTGTAGTCCTCCAGCTTCACGTCGCCGCGTTCGATGGCGTCCAGGATGTCCTGCGCCCACGGCACGAGCAGCCACACGACCGTGCAGTGCTCCTCGGAGACCGCGCTGAGGATCCATTCGGGCTTGATTCCGCGCAGGAGCACGGCCTTGCCGCCGACCAGGAAGCTGCCGAACCAGTGCATTTTCGCGCCGGTGTGGTACAGCGGCGGGATGCAGAGGAACGTGTCCTCGCGGGTCTGGCCGTGGTGCTTCTGCTCCACGATGCAGGCGTGCATGAGGCTGCGGTGACGGTGCACGATTGCCTTCGGGAAGCCGGTGGTGCCGGAGGAGAAGTAGATCGCGGCGTCCTCGTCGTCGGAGAGCGGGATCGCGGGGGATTTGCTGGAGCAGTAGGACACGAGGTTGTAGTACGGCTCGGCGAACGACGGGCAGTCCTCGCCGACGTAGACCAGCGCTTTCACGCGCGGGATGCGCTCGCAGATGGATTCCACGCGGCCGGTGAACGAGGGGCCGAAGATGAGCACGTCGATGTCGGCGAGCTCGATGCAGTATTTGATCTCCTCGGCGGTGTAGCGGAAGTTGAGGGGCACGGCCATCGCGCCGCTCTTCAGCACGCCGAAGTAGATCGGGAGCCATTCCAGGCAGTTCATGAGCAGGATGCCGACGCGGTTGCCCTTCTTGATGTGGCGCGTGAGCAGAAAGTTCGCCACGCGGTTCGCCTTGCGGTCGAATTCGCCCCAGGTGAGCTCGGAGCGGAAGGAGTCGGTCGGGCTCGGCTCCATCAGGGAATATTCACGCCAGGTCGTGTGGCGTTTTTCGAGTTCCTGCGGGTTGATTTCCACCAGTGCGACGTCGTCCTTGTAGAGCTGGGCGTTCCGTTCCAGGATTTCGGTGATAGGCATCGTATTTCTTTCTGTGATGTTTTGAGGAGCGCGGAGGGCGCGTCCGAGGTTGAAGCGGCGGCCGCTCCGGGGAGGATTCGCCGCCGCGTTGATACGACATTTCACAAATATAAGACGTTTTCCGCGAAATGCAAACGTTTTTTTCCGGAAAACCATGAATTCGTCGACAAAAAGCGGCTTTTCCGCAAAAAAACGGAAACCGCGTGTCAGATTTCGCGATCGGCGCGGCAATTATGTATCTGTAAGGCTTTTGTCAACATGTTTTTGAAAGAGGATTTCCCCTGAGATCAAAAACAAACGCTAAACCATTCAAACGAAAGGTCCGGTATGTTCAAAACACACAAATCAATCTGCGCCGCGGTTTTCTGCCTGGCTCTGACGCTCGTCAAATGGATCCGCAAAGCCGCCGACAGCGGCGATGAAGCCGCCATGTTCGAAATGGGCGATATTTATTTCAGCGGCCATTATTTGTGTTATGAAAAACCACAAGATTTTTGTCATCGACATCTAGTATCTGATTGGATGCGATCTGTTGGTATTAACATAGAGGAGTTTGTATAATGAATAAAGAAAAGTATGAGAAACCTTCTATCGAAGATATAAAGCCAATCACCACAGGAATAGTTCACGGTAACTCTGATCCTGATGATGTAACTACACCAGATCCTCATGATGATGAAGAGCCTGAAGACTGATACATAATAGTCTGAATCCTGCGCCCTTTCGCATCCGGGCGAAACCCGATTCGGAAGATTCCCGGCGGCCGACTCCGGGCGGCCGCGCCCGGATCTTCCGGCATCGTCCCGGTCGCCTGCCCGCTGAAAATCCATCCTTTTCGCAAATGCCGTTCCTCGGTTGCAATCGGAAAAAACGCGGTATATATTAAATAACCCCACGAAACCACTCCGAAACGGCATATCCGGACCAGCCCGGCGGATCGCCCCCGACCTTATGTTCACCACAAAGAAAACACTGCTGAAACGTCTTCGGAACAACGACGACATTTCCTGGAACGAGTTTTATCTGTTCTACTGGCCGTTTGTCCGCTCCATCGGCCAGCGGCTCGGTCTGATGCAGGAGGACTGCAAGGATCTGATGCAGGAGATCATGATCGCGCTGTTCAACGGAAAAGAGATCCTGCGGTATGATGCGTCGAAGGGCAGATTCAGGAACTATTTCGGGTTGATCGTCCGGCGCAAAGTCATCAAGATGCTCCGGGATGAGGCCAGATTTCCGCGATCCCCCGGCCCGTTCCCGGACGCGCCGGACGCCGTCAATCCCGCCCCGTCCGATCCGCCGGACATCCCGGATGAGAACGGTCCGTTCCAGAGGATATTCGACGAGGAATACAACAAATACCTGCTCTCCCTGGCCCTGAACGAGCTCCGGGTCCGGATCCAGCCGTCGACCTACGACATCTTCGAAATGGTCGTCATTCAGAAGCGGCCGCCCAAAGACGTCGCGAAACACCTTGGGATCGACCGGAACATCATTGACAAATACTGTTCCCGCTGCCGGAAAAGCCTTCAGAAGATCATTTCCGAAATCCGCTCTGAAAATCCTGAATTCAATCCCGAACTTCCCTTATGAGCTTTTTCATCCCCTTCGAATTCCACAAGGACGACCTGCTGGACGGCATGACCGTCGTCGACCCCATCGCCCGCGGCGGCAACGGCGACCTGTACATGGTCCGCGACGAACAGGGCGATCTCCTGGCGCTGAAGATCATCCGGAAAACGGACAACGACGACGAGCGCGGCGGCATCAACCGGTGTCAGGCCGTTTCCTCGCACATCCCCGGACTGGCCCCCGTTTTGAAGACGGGAAAGCTCTCCGACGGGCGCGCCTACTGCGTCATGCCGCTCGCCGACAATCTGGCCCGATGGCCGGATTACGAGCCGGACACCCTCGCGAACCGGATCAGGCGGGACGGCAGGATCCCGCCGGACAAGGCCCTGGATCTCGCCGGCGGGATCGCGGAGACGGTCCGGGCGCTTCACGAATCGGGACTCGCCCATTGCGACATCAAACCGGAAAACATCCTTTTCCTCGACGGAAAGCCGACGCTGTCCGATTACAGCCTGCTCTCCGACACGGCGGACCGGTCGGCCGAAGGTCGGACCGGAGCGTTCGGGACCGCCGACTTCGTCCCGCCCGAAATGATCGAGAATCCCGGCTACTACGATCCGAAGGCATGCGACATCTACGCCCTCGGAAAGATCGTCTACTGCGCCTGGTCGGGGATGGAGGTCGTGTTTTTCCCCTCGGTCCCGCGGGAAGTCCCCCTGCGGGAAATCGGGATCATGCGCCCCCTCTACATGAAAGCCTGCGACATCATCCCATCCAGGCGTTTCCAGAACGCCGACGAGTTCATCGCGGCCATCGAAGACGCCCGCGTCCACATGGGCCGCGGCATGAGGACAGGCCTTCCGGGATGCTCCGGGAAAAGAAAGCAGGTTCTCCTTTCCGCGCTTCTGATCGCCCTTTGCGCGATCGGAGTCGTCAACCTGTTTTTCCTGCTTAGAATCCAGTCCGGGAAAACGCCGGAACAGGAAAAGGCGTCCGACCCGCTCGTCGTCACCGCGGATTCGGATGTCGTGGACGCGAACGACGGCGCGATCAGTCTGCGCGAAGCGGTCGAGTACGCGCAGGCGCACGGCAGCGGCATGACGGTCTCCTTTTCCAAAGACTGTACGGTCCGGCTCGCTTTCCCGCTTCCCGTCCGGAAGGACATGAAGATCGACGGGGGAGATCGCGCCGTCGTCATAATCGGTCCGGAAACAGGTCCCGTGTTTCAGGTCGCGAATTCCGGACTGACGCTGAAAAACCTCTCCCTGATCTCCGATCGCGCGGGCGACGGCGGCGGCATTCTGGATGCCGGGTCCGAGGGCGAAGTGTTTCTGTCCGCCGTGAAGGACGGAGGCGAAGCGGGAGCGTTGTGGAGTCTCTCCGGCATACGCAATGCAAGGTTGGACGACGGCTGTCATCTGCACCGTCTGAGGATCGATCCGCCCGCGTCGGGAAACGCCGCGAGCATCAGGATCGGGGCCGGATGCGTTCTGGAGGATTCGCGCGTCTCCGGCGCTTCCGAACGGTGGCGGGGAGGGTCCTTCGGCGCCTTCGGGCAGCTGAAAAACGTTTCCGCGGCCGACAACGGCGTCATTTATCTTGGTCAGGGCGGAGAAGTGTGCGAAAACCTCACGGTCCGGAACGGCGGCTTGATCGTGCACCGTCCCGGCGCCGGCGCGATCGACGGACTGAAGGTCGAATTCGGCGGCGTGTACGCCTATCGGCGGGATGTCCTTCTGACCGGGACGGTTTCCATCGGCGGCGCGGTGCGAACTCCGCTCGGAATGGCCGCCGAAAAACCGATCGTCGACGGGGAAGCCGATCTCGTGTTCGACCTGACGGAACGCACGGAAGACAGCAGGTTCGGATTCGACTGCATAGCGGACGATCTGATCTTTTCGATCTCCGGCTCGGAACCCTGTCCGCCCGTCGACGACATGAAAGCGTTCGGCGGCGCGCACGGCTACGCGGTCCGCGTCAAACCGGATCAGGCGGCGGGCGCATACAAGCTCGCCGGGAAGGCGGACGGATTCGCGTCCGCCCTGTCGCTCGCGGTCGGCGACGCCTTCTATCCCGACGCCCTCGCCATGGGGACCGGCTTTTCCGTTGAAAACAAGACCTATTCCCTGTCGTTGGATCGGGACGGTGCGCTCACGCTGACGATCGCCGCGCCCCCGGCCTCGGACGGCCATTGACCGCGCGGACCGGCGTTTCGATCAATCCGGCGGGAGTCGGGCTTTATTCTGTTCAAAACGAAGAAGAGGGATTCCCGGAGCGGGACGCCGTCAGGCGTTCAAGCGGAAGGCGGCCATGATGACGTCGTCGTCCGGGGGCAGCTCGCCGGAGAAGTGCCGGATGGCGGTCGCGACGTCGTCCAGCAGCTCCTGCGAACGTGCGGACAGGGAGATGTTCAGAGCGTCCGTCAGCGCTTTCCGTCCGAACAGGTTTCCTCCGTGGTCGCGGTACGAGAAAACGCCGTCGGAGGAGAAGAACAGGACATCGCCCGGTTCGAGCGTGACGCTCTCCTGCCGGTATTCGACCGGGTGCGCGGTCGTGAAGACGGGACCGGACTGTGCCCGGAGCTGTTCGAACGGACCGCCCGATCTCCGCAGGAACGGCGGATAATATCCGGCGTTCACGAAGTCGAGCCTGCGGTTTTCCAGGTCGAAGAAGCCGATGAAGATGGAAATGAACTGCTTCCGGAACACGCTTTCCCCCTGAAAGAGCTCAAGTCCGCGGTTCATCATGGCGAGCGGATCAGGCGACGAGACGGAGCATGGCTGAAGCACGGCGCGGAACTTCATCATGCTCAGGCATGCGGACACGCTGTCGCCGATTGCCTCGGCCATCACGAATCCGGGCTTCCCGTTGCAGGTCACGAACGTTTCGAGGATGTCGCTGCCGCGGTGGGCCGCCAGCACGGACGACGATGCGGCGTCAAGGCGCGGGAATTGCGTGAAAAGCGGTCCGGGCTCGGGGATCAGCGATTTCTGAATGGACTTCGCCAGCTCGTTTTCGCGGCGGACGCGGCGTTTGGAGTCGGTCAGGTTCTTCTTCAGCCCGCCGACCATGGTGTTGATGCCGTCGGAAAGCGCCAGAAACTCCGGGTTGCTCCGCACGTTCACGGTCTGTGTCAGGTCGCCCGCGATGATCTTGTCCAGCGCGCGGTTCACCTCGTAGAAGCCGTCCGTCACGGTCCGGCAGAACAGCAGGTCCAGCAGGAAGTAGAAAAGCACGAAAAAGGCGACAAAGATGCCGAGGATGAACAGCATGGCGCGGTTGCGGTTGCCGAAGACCTCGCTTTTCGGCATCACGGCGAACACGCGGCGGGGTTCGTCCGGGATCTGCACCCGTTCGTAGAAAAACGGCTTCCCGCGCAGGAAGATGGAGTCCGGCAGGGCGGGATCCTGGCGGAATCCGAGCTCGGACAGGCGGAACCCGTTTTCGGCGGGATCGCCGCTGGCGAAGACGACCGGGTCGGGGCCGTCCTCCAGCACCAGGAACCGTCCGTTCCGGCCGATGGGCAGGGCCTGCATGATCTCCTGCATGAGCTCGATGTCGGAATAATCGAACACATTTTCGGATTCGTAGGCGATCTGGACGATGCCGGGTTCGTCGAGCCGCGCCACGCCGGCATACTGCACGATCACATGGTCGATGCCGCGTTCCTGCGGATCCTGCACAAGCTCAAATGTCTTGTCCGTGATCGCCGGCATAAACTCTTTGGACTGCTCCGTGGAATCCATGCGGAACCCGAGGAAGCCCGGTTCGGTCGAGGCGATCAGGACACCTTCCCCGTCGGAAACGCAGAGGGAATCGACATTCAGCACGGAGGCAAGTTCTTTCAGACGGGTGTCGTTCTTCAGAATTTCCGGGTCATACTGGATGACGCGTGCGAGCATCCTGGTCTTCGCAAGTGCGGCGGCATCCGTTGTTTCGCGGGTCCGCCTGTAGCTGTTGCGCCACTCCGTCACGTCCATGCTCAGGTCGCGCAGGCGTTCCGCGATGATGGTCCGCGCCTGGCGTTTTGCTCCGACCGTCATGACCAGTCCGACGACGACCATCAGGGACAGCAGCCCCAGGGCCATAAAGAGAAAAAGGCGTGTCTGGATGATTCGTTTCATGTGCGATTCAAATAGGCGGATTCGATTCTGTGATTCCGATAAAATAACCCCGTATCAGCCAATTTTCAAACGCGCGCATGTTTTTTTCCGGTTTTTCGGTTGTTTTTTTTCAAAGTTGTGGTATTTTTGTGTTAGAATAACCGATCCGGACCACGCGGCGGACCATGCGGAGCCGCGGAAACGAAACGAGGATACCATGACACCCGGCATAGACAGGGCAGCATGCCGCGCCATGAGCGCGGCCGAGCTCGAAGAGAAAATACGGTTTTACAATGCGCGCTATTGGGACGAATCCGACCCGGCCATCAGCGACGACGATTTCGACTTCATCACGCGTCTGCTCGCGGAAAAGGACCCCGGCAACCGCCTGCTCGACCAGGTCAACGCGCCCGCCGTCGCATCGTCCGAAAACATCCGGCACGAACGCCCCATGCTCTCGCTCGACAAGGTCTACTCGCTGCCCGAGCTCGAATCCTGGCTGGCGAAGACCGTCCGCACCGCCGAGGAAAAGCTCCTGATCCAGCCCAAGTACGACGGCATTTCCGTGCTGTGGGAAGACGGCGTGCTCTCCACGCGCGGCGACGGCTTCACCGGCAAGGTCATCACGGACAAGGTCCCGCTCATCGATCTGGAGACCATGTCCGGCGTGCTGCCGCTCGCCGAATACCCCGGACGCGTCCTCGGCGAACTCCTCATCCGAACCGACGACTTCAAACAGCGCTACGCGTCCATCCTGAACGCCAACGGCAAGCCGTTCCGCAACTCCCGCAACGCCATCGGCGGCATCATGAGCCTGAAGGACATCTCCGGCATGACCGCCCAGCACGCCCGCCTCACGCTCGTCGACTACTCCACGATTTCGAGATCCGCCACCGCCGCCGAGATCGGCCGCATCTGGCCGGACGTCCTCGCGGAAATGGAGAAACTGCCGTATCCGATGGACGGCCTCGTGGTCAAGCTCGCGGACGCCGAATACGCCGATTCGCTCGGAAATACCGCGCACCATCCGCGCGGCCAGATCGCGTTCAAGTTCAGCGGCATCCGTCGCACCACGCGCCTGCTCGGCGTGAACTGGAGTTTCGGCAAGAACTGCCTCACGCCCGTCGCCGAGCTCGAACCGGTCGAGATCAACGGCACCACCATCCGCCGCGCCACGCTTCATAACCTCCAGAACATCCTCGACCGCGACCTCCAGATCGGCGACGCCGTGACCGTGGAGCGCGCCGGCGACGTGATCCCGTACATCGTTTCCAGCGAGCCCGGCCCCGCACGCCGCAGCGCCCTCATCACGCACTGCCCCTGCTGCGGCCACGAGCTCGTCCGCGACCTGCCGGAACTCCGCTGCGTGAATCCCGACTGCTTCGAGACGCGTCTTCAGCTCCTGCTGGCATCCGTCCGCAGCATCGGCATCGAGCACCTCGGCGAGCCCAGCCTCCGCAAGATCATGACGAAACTGAACGTCCGCACGCTCTCCGATCTCTTCAATCTTTCCGAGCTCAACATCTTCTCCCAGCTTCGCGACGAGGGATTCCAGGGCACCTCCACGCAGAACCTGTACCGCGAGATCCAGGCCGCGCGCACTGTGCCCGCCTACAAAGTCCTCGCCGCGCTCAACATCAAGGGCATCGGCGCGAACATCGCGAAAAACATCCTCAAAAAACACACCTTCGCCGAACTCCGCACCCTCACGACCGAACAGCTCGCCGAAATCGACGGCATCGGTCCCGAACGCGCCCGCGCGCTCCACGACGAGCTCATCGCGCAGTCCGCCGGACTGGATGAACTTCTTGCGGCCGTCACTCTCGTGACTACCTCCTCTGAAGAACGCCCGAAGATATGCTTCACGGGAAAGATGCCGGAAAAGCGCGCTTACTACGAATCCATCGCGAAGGCTGCGGGCTACGATCCGGTCGATTCCGTGACCGACGCGCTCGCACTCCTCGTTGCGGCCGATCCAAACGCAGCGTCCGCCAAGATCGCCGACGCGAAACGCCTCTCGGTCCCGATTCAGTCGCTCGACCTCTGGCTCGGATCCGTGAAGAGCTTCATCCCGAAGCCGGAGGAACCCGCGCCGTCCGACCAGATGACGTTCGACTTCTGACCGGGCTTTCCTCGCGTCCCGCGTGACACAACGAGATCGTAGGGATAACCACCATGAGAAACATCACAGGCTTTTTTGTCGCAGTCGTCGCACTCGTGCTCCTCGCCGGCGTCTGGATCCTTTCCCAGCACGGCGGCCTGGTCGCCCTGAACGAAGTCGTGAAACAGGACTGGACGGACCTCGACGCGCAGCTCCGGCGTCGCGACGGCCTGATCCCCGACCTGCTTTCGGCCGTGAAACGCTATGCCCCGGAGGAGGAAGGCGTTTTCACCGGCATCGCCGATGCAAGCGGCAAACTCGCCGTCGCTGCATCGCCCGAGGCTAAGGCAGAAGCCGACGCCGAACTGACCGGCGGACTCCGACATCTGCTCGTTGTCGCGGGAAGCCACCCCGAACTGACGGCGGACGAATCCTTCTTCCGCCTTCGGAAAGAGCTTGCCGACGTCGAACGGTCCATTGACGACGCCCGCAGAAACTATAACGAGCACGTCGAGCTTTACAATATGTGCATCGGTCAGTTCCCCGGGTCTTTCTTTGCCGGGCGCATCGGGCTGCTGCCCCGCGGGAAATTCGAGCCCCCGAGCGCCGTCCCTGCCGAGGAACCGGGCACAGCTGTGACGCCCGCCAGATGACGTTTTTTCTCTTTCAGTCGGCAGGTGTAGTCTACGGGTTCGCGGCGTGGGTCAAAGCCGGGGAGGGTGTACAGTGTTCGCCGGGGCGCTTGCCGGGGCAGTTTTTCTGTCCGCCGCAGTTCAGGCAGATGGCGTCCTGAAGCTTTCTTCCGTGAGCGAAGTCGTCGAAGCTCTTCATGGTCGTTTCGGCGATGTTGCGCTCGGCCTCGGCGGTGAAGAACGCCTGATGCGAGGAGACGATGACGTTCGGGAAGGTCATGAGGCGGGCGAGGATGTCGTCGAGTACGGCACGGTCGGACCGGTCCTCGAAGAAATAGTCGGTCTCCTCCTCATAGACGTCGAGCCCGGCGGCGCCGATCTGCCCCGACTTCAGTCCCTTCACGAGTGCGCGGCTGTCGATGAGGCGTCCGCGGCTGGGGGTGACGAGCACGACGCCCTTCTTCATGGGGCC
>JAEEQO010000226.1 GCA_016285335.1 Victivallales bacterium
GACGTGCTCGCGGATGATCGCGTGAAGCACCGCCGTTTCCAGCAGGCTCATGTGGTTGCCGACGATCACGACGGGCTTGCCGCCGAGGTCGCGGAGGTTGTTGAGGCCGCGGATGTGGATGTGCCCGCCGCAGCGTTCGATCAGGCGGATGTTGCGGGAGGAATAGGCGATTTGCGCGTCCTTGTCGAGCTTGCCGTGGGCGGCGGTGTTGCCGCTGAGGATGAACGTGAGGAAATTGCTCTGGTAGAAATACCAGCGGCTGTGAAGCCACAGGTGGAACGCGAGCGATGGGCGGTTGGACTCGGGCGTATCGTAACTGTCCATGCCGTCGAAGAGATAGTGAGACATTTCGGATCCGTGTTTGAGGTGAGGGGAGGGAACCCGCGGCGGCGTCCGGACGGAGAGCGGGAGCCCGTGAAAAAGACGCATGACCACTCAAATAATTTACATCGGAAACAGGCAATCTTCAAGCGGGAAATGCCTGTGCCGCACATCTTTTTCGATATTTTCCGCGTGCGGGAAATATTTTTCCGTTTTTTTTCGGTCGCAGGCGGTTTTCCGTTTGCATGCTGCATGAAACGTGATACATTGTATACTCACTTTGATTCGGTTGATTGCACCGCCCCTGCTCCTTTTTCCGAGACATGTCCCCCCGTGATCAACTGCCGCCCCTGAAAACGCCCGGAGTCCCGCCTGCCGCGCGATTCCGGCTGTCCGTCACGCCCCGCCGCAGACCCCGAACGCCCGGCGGGCAAAAAACAATCAACAGGAAGGACACGGCAAGAAAATGTTAAAGGATGTGTACGCGTACTACAGCCACGACGACTGGAACCTGATGAAGGCGGAGATCGACCGCCACGAAACGCCGTTCCTGGTCGTCAACCTGAACATCATCCGCCGCAATTACGAGGCGCTCCGCAGCCTGTACCCGTTCGCCCACATCTATTACGCCGTGAAGGCGAATCCCGCGCCCGAGGTGCTGAAGGTCCTGCGCGACCTCGGGTCCTGCTTCGACATCGCCTCCATCTACGAGCTCGACCAGATCCTCGCGCTCGGGGTCTCGCCCGACCGCATCAGCTACGGCAACACCATCAAGAAGGCAAAAGACATCGCCTATGCCTATGAGAAAGGCGTCCGGCTGTTTACGACCGACAGCGAGGCCGACATCCGCAACCTTGCGCAATACGCGCCCGGCTCCCGCGTGGCATGCCGCATCCTGACCGAGGGCGGCGAAACCGCGGAATGGCCGCTGTCCCGCAAGTTCGGCTGCCACCCGGACCTGGCGATCGACCTGATCCTGCTCGCGAAGCAGCTCGGCCTGAATCCCTGCGGCGTGTCGTTCCATGTGGGCTCCCAGCAGCGCGACATCGGCGCGTGGGACTCCGCCATTTCGAAGGTCCGCTATATCGCCGACTACCTCAAAACGCATGATACCGGCCTGCGCCTCACGCTCCTCAATATGGGCGGCGGATTCCCGGTCAAATACATCTCGAAGACCAGCAGCCCGGACGTCTATGCCGAGGAGATCACCCGCTATGTGAAGGAGGACTTCCCCGACGGCCTGCCGGAGATCATCCTCGAACCGGGCCGTTCGCTCGTCGCCGAATCCGGCGTGCTCGTGACCGAGGTCGTGCTCGTCTCCAAGAAGTCGAACATGGGCGTCGACCGCTGGGTCTACCTCGACACCGGCCTCTTCAACGGCCTCATCGAGACCATCGGCGAGAGCATCAAGTATCCGCTTTACAGCGACGCCGAGGGCGTGCCGTCCGACAACTTCGTGATCGCGGGCCCCACGTGCGACAGCCAGGACATCATGTACGAGAAGTTCCGCAACTCGCTCCCGAGCGGTATCAAGCCGGGCGACCGCGTGTACTGGCTCACCACGGGCGCCTACACCGCCAGTTACTGCTCCGTCTGCTTCAACGGATTTCCCCCGCTGAAGACCTACTTCGTCAAATGATGAGGGCAAGCCCTCAACGGCGGAAGTGCTCTCAGCTTCGCTTGAGCACACGGCAAGCCGTGACGAAATAGTGCGCGGCTGCGCTTGCGCACAAGGGCAAGCCCTCAACGGCGGAAGTGCTCTCAGCTTCGCTTGAGCACACGGCAAGCCGTGACGAAATAGTGCGCGGCTGCGCTTGCGCACAAGGGCAAGCCCTTGACTGCGGTTGTGTCCGGCTCCGCTCGGACACGTGTTCTCGCGTAGCAGAACACTGCATCTGCTCTGCATGCGGTGTGCTCTCGCGAAGCAGAGCACTAAAACAACACTGCTTGCAGTGATTGAATCTGGTCCTGGTCCTGGAAGAATGGCGGGGTCTGCCGGATTTCTTCGCGCAGTTCCGCGGGCGCGTGCAGATACGAGGCGGATGAGTTCAGGTCCAGGTCGGAAAAACCGTCTTCGTAAATGGTGAACTTTGCCCTGTAGAGCAACTCGTCCGCGAGGACGGACACCGTGAGGATGTTCCCGCGTTTTTCCACGCGGCATTTGTCGCCGTAGCGCAGGAGATATCTCTTCAAATCGGAGGAAGCAACCTCGGATCCGGTCGGTCTTTTGTTCCGCCCCATCGGATGCTCGATCATGCTCAGCCGGAGAGCGCCGTCCGGGAACGTCAGGACCTCGGAATAAAACGCCTGGTCCTGTTCCCAGCCGATGAAACGCGCCACTTGAAGCATCTTTTCAAGCTCCATGGCTTTCCTGCTCGTGGAAACCAGCATGACGGCTATGATGCAGCCGCACAGAACGACCGCCGCCGAACACAGGATCAACAGATGTTTCCAGACCTTTTTCATGGCATTCTTTCAGTCGTTGAACGTGAATCGTTGCGGGACCGGGTTCATTTCTTCTTGCCGGACTTGATCCAGTCGATGGCAGCCTGTGCATTCTTGTCGCCCTTGGCCGCGGCCTTGCTCAACCATTTCAGGGCTTGCCCGTCGTCCTGTGCGACGCCGTCGCCGAAGAGATAGCACATGCCGAGGTTGTTCTGTGCGGGGCCGTAGTCCTGATCCGCGGCCAGACGGTACCATTTCGCGGCCTCGGTTTTGTCCACCGCGACGCCGTCGCCTCTGCGGCAGAAATTGCCCATGTTGTACTGCGCCTCGGCATAGCCCTGATCGGCGGCCAGTCGCATCCACTTCACCGCTTCGGCTTTGTCCTGCGCCATGCCCCGGGCATCGAAATAGCACATGCCGAGGTTGTTCTGCGCCTCGGCCAACCCTTGTTCGGCGGCGGCGAGGAACCATTTCACGGCTTCCCTTTCGTTCTTTTTGACGCCGGTCCCGTTCAGGAAGCAGTTGCCGAGATTGTACTGCGCGCCCGCCAAACCCTGCTCGGCGGCCTTGTGGAACCACTCCACCGCCTCGGCTTCGTCCCTGCGGGTCCCTTCGCCGAGACTGAGCATCGCGCCGAGGTTCATCTGCGCCCCGGCATGGCCCTGTTCCGCCGCCTTGCGGAAGTATTGCACGGCTATTTCCTTGTCCTGTTTGACGCCGTCGCCGGAGTCGTAGCGGACCCCGAGCGCATTGATGGCTTCGGCGTCCATTCCCTCGGGGATGACGGCCTCCGCGTCCGGCTCCCCGCATCCGGCGAACAGTGCGGCGAGAAAGACGGCGACGACGACGGCGAACGCTTTCGATCCAGATTTCGACATGGTTTCAGTGCCTTTCATGGTGTTGCAGGTTAAAAAAGGCTGGTCTTTGGTACTAAATATATCCCTGCAAACGAATAAATCAAGGATCGATTATGAAAAAATGAGGGGCGAAAGGAGGTTCGCCGGGGACAAAAAGAACCGCCCCCGGTTTTGAGGCCGGAGGCGGTTCGGATTATGCTTTGTCAGCTCGGGACAGGATTACTTCTTTTCTTCGCTGTCGGTGAGCTTCTTCTGCAGGTCGCGCATTTTCTCGCGGTAAGCAGCGGGATCCTTCTGACGGAGTTCCTGAGCGGCCTTGTATTCCGCCGGGAACTTTTCCTGGATTTCGCTGACGGTGTTGACGGTCGCGCCGCCCTGGCCGCCAGGCATGCCGCCGCCGAAGCCGCCCATGCCGCCGCCGAAGCCGCCGAAGCCGCCCATG
>JAEEQO010000227.1 GCA_016285335.1 Victivallales bacterium
TTCATGTTCATCGTGTTGGTCCTTTCGCCGTTAATTCTTTTCCATGGTGGTCTTGACGGTCAGGTCGGAATCCACGTTCAGGCCGATCGTCTTGGTCTTCCAGCCGTCGGCCTTGACCTCGATCGTGTGCTGTCCCTCGGAAAGGGGGAACGTTTCGCCGCCCGAGGCGACCCGGATGCCGTCAGCATAGATCTCCGCGTCGGAAGCGTTGAGGTCCTTGCTGAACAGCGAACCCTTGCCGGAGGGCGTGACCTTGACCATGAAGGGCATCGGAGTGACGGTGACCTTGTTCCGGCGGCCTTCCTTGCAGACGTCGTAGAAATCTTCGGCGGCCTGCTCAAGCGCGGATTTCATGAGGCTCTGGAAGATGTCGTTGTCGAACTGGTCCGCGCTGATGGGGCGCTGTTCGCGGTAGCTGCCCGTGTAGACATTGCTGTAGACGGTATGCTGCGCCACGAGGTCGACCATCTTCACGATCACGTCGAGCTGGAACGTGGTCGTCTTCGTCTGGATGCCGTAGCCGGTGAACGAGTTGGTCCGCGTGTGCAGGTCGGAGACCGTGCCGTAGATCAGGTGCGTTGCGCCGGTTTCCTTCGCGATGCGGAGCATGAAGTCCTTCGGAAAATCGTCCTGCTTCTGGATTTTCTCCATGGCGGCGGCGACCTGGGAAATGTCCATGCAGCCGAAGACGTCGCTGTGGCGGCCGAGGTATGCGCTCAAGTACTCGGCGCCGATGACCGTCGGGCGGGGATCGCCCTTCGCGACGGAGTTGTAGAGGTCAAGCGCTTTCTTGCGCGTGAAGCGGTTGTCGTCGATCTGCGCTTCGCGGTCCGCCTCGTTCGTTCTGGCGTTGTCGTGGGCGTCGATCATGCGCACGTAGCCTTGCATGATGCCGCTCATGGTCCTGTGGTCGGCGTCGTTCAGCGAATCCTGGGCGGGGATGACGATGGGGGTGTTCTTTTCGTCCAGGAATTTTTTCTGGGCTTTCTCGTCGATCGTGGTGAAGTCCAGCACGCAGACCTTGAACGGCTTCCATTCGGGCTTCTTCGATTTTTCCTTCGTCGTGACCGTCTCCGTGATGACGGTGGTGGTCGTGGTGGTTGTGGTTTCCTTCTCGGTCTCGGCCGCCGCATGGGCTGGCATGAGCTGCGCCGCGGCCGCGGACAGGACGAACGCCGTTACGGCTGTGATCATTTGCTGTTTCATGAGTTTCAAGCCTCCTTGGTGTCGGGGGTGCCTGTGAGATGTCATTTCCGGTGATGCCGTGCGAAAAAATCTTCCACGCGGCGGTTTATGAATATGGTGAATCCCGCGCGGCTTCTCTGCCTCGCGTAAACTCAATAATATTATACAGCAAATTCGGAGAAAAGTCAAGTTCATGACACAAAAAAACTGAAATTATTTCGGATTTCCTCACATTTTGGGGGAGTTGCGGCTTTTGCGGAAATCGGACAAAAAGATTTGAAACTGTCCGTTTGCCATGTATATTGATTTGTCGCATCGATCCGCGGCGGAAAACGGTCAATGTCGTGCCGCGTTCCGCGGACGGAAAGCATCTAATAACGAGAGGTCCCCCCATGAGCACAAACGAACGAGGCTATTTTACGCTGCCGGGCGAATCCGGCTATGAGGAACTGACGCTGAAACTGGCGGAACGATGGGGCGCCGACGTGATCCGGGACAGCGACGGCACGAAGCTTTCGCAGGAGATCCTGGACGCCGGGTACGGCATCTACTCCACCATCTGCATCATCCGCGACCACAACGAATGGGCGGCGAAACATCGCGATATGCTTCAGGAGACGTTCCTGATGACAAGCCCGAAGGCCGCCATGGGCGGCGGCCCGCTGAAGATCCGCCTGATGGACGAGTTCTTCGACGGGCAGTTCGAGGTCGACGAGCGCCCGGAGTCGCGCAAATACTGGCAGGTGTACGACCGGACCTCGGGGACGCTTCTGCCCGACGATGCCTGGAGCTATGATTCCGGCGTCGTGACGATCGCCGCGCCCGTGCCGTACCACACCTGCACGGTCAGCTTCATGGCATTCCGCATCTGGGAGGAGATCTCCATGTATAACCACACCACGAACCACTGGACCTCGGAACACCTGATGCAGATCGACCCGCGTCACGAGGCGGTCCGGGAGTATCTGCGCGACTGGATGGTACGCTGGTGCGAATCCCACCCCGCGACGACCGTGGTGCGGTTCACCTCGATGTTCTACAATTTCGTGTGGATCTGGGGCAGCAGCGAACGCTGCCGGCATCTGTACTCCGACTGGGCGTCCTACGATTTCACGGTCAGCCCGAAGGCGCTGGACGAGTTCGCGGAGGCGTACGGCTACAGCCTCATGGCGGAGGATTTCGTGAACCAGGGCAAGCTGCACGTCACGCACATGCCGGGATCGAAGCGGAAAGCCGACTGGATGGCGTTCGTGAACGACTTCGTCATCAAGTTCGGGCGCGAGCTCATCGACATCGTACATAAGTACGGCAAAAAAGCGTATGTCTTTTACGACGACAGCTGGGTCGGGATCGAGCCGTACAACGGACGGTTCCGCGAGTTCGGATTCGACGGCCTCATCAAGTGCGTGTTCTCCGGCTACGAAGCCCGGCTCTGCTCCGGCGTCGACGTCCCCGTTCACGAGCTTCGTCTGCATCCGTATCTTTTCCCGGTCGGCCTGGGCGGCGCGCCCACGTTCATGGAGGGCGGCGACCCGGCGCTCGACGCCCGGCGTTACTGGGTGTCCGTGCGGCGGGCGCTCCTGCGGGCTCCGGTCGACCGCATCGGCCTGGGCGGCTATCTGCACCTTACGGAAGGCTTCCCGGATTTCGTGGACTGCATCGGGGAGATCGCGGACGAATTCCGTCAGATTCGGAGTCTGCACGAGGCGGGGCGCCCTTTGTCCGAACATGTCCGCGTGGCTGTCGTTCATTACTGGGGCAAGCTCCGGTCCTGGAGCCTGTCCGGGCATTTCCACGAGACGTACATGCACGACCTGATCCACATCAACGAGGCGCTGTCCGGGCTCCCGTTCGAGGTGAGCTTCCTGTCGTTCGAGGACGTGAAACGCGGCGCGCTGAAGGATTTCGACGCCGCGATCAACGCAGGGCGCGCCGGGACCGCCTGGAGCGGCGGCGACGCCTGGGCTGACCCGGAGCTTGTGACGGAGTTCATGCGCTGGACGGCGGAAGGCGGACTCTTCCTCGGTGTGAACGAGCCGTCCGCCGCGCCCGGTTTCGACACGTTTTTCCGGCTCGCGCCCGTGCTCGGCGTCGACGAGGACGACGGCAGCCGCGTGTGCCACGGCCGCTGGCGTTTCGAGGTGGAGACTGTGTCGGGGCTGATCCCGGACGGCGCTTCGGTCAAGGCGAGGCAGGGCGTGTATCTCACGGACGGCACGGCGCGCGTGCTGATGGCGCGGGACGGGATCCCGGCACTGACCGTTCACCCGTTCGGAAAAGGGGTCGGCGTGTATCTCTCCGAGTTCAGAATCACGCCCGAAAACACCCGTATGCTGCGGAATCTTCTGGTCCGGTATTCTGCAAAGGAAGCCGCGTCCGGGCTGTACCGGTCCGACGATCCGGAGATCGAATGCGCATACTGGCCGGAGACACATACTCTGGCGGTCGTCAACGATTCCGGCGAGGCGAAAAATGCCGAGCTCAGCTGTGCGGATCCGGACGCGTCGAGCATCCATGTCGAGCTCCGTCCGTTCGGGATGCGCGTGGTCTCCGTCTGAGCTCCGTCTGAGGCGGGGCGTTTCGGCTGAACCTGCTTATTCCCGCGGCGATTCAGGCACGGGGGCGGTGTCCGTTCCGTTCTCTTCCGCCGCGTTCATCATCTCCTGGATCTGTGCCGTGACTTTTTTGAGTCCGGCGCGGTCGTTGCGGTTGTTCAGCTCCATGATGAGGTACAGCATGGCGTACTCGCGTCCGTAGACGCGGTCCATGAACATCTGCGTGATGGCGGAGTCCGGAGCGGTCTG
>JAEEQO010000228.1 GCA_016285335.1 Victivallales bacterium
CATCATGGGCGGCGGCGTCGGCATCGCGGCATTGGGCAGCAGCTTCGCGTTCATGGCGAAGAGCCTGCAAGGCGTCTCCGTCTGGAGCATCCTCGCAGTTCTCCTCGGCATCTTCATCATCATCTGCGCGCCGTTCGTGATCCTCTCGCTCCTGAAGCTCTTCCGCCGCAGCCTCACCCGCTTCCTCGAAGCCAACGGCTGCGCCCTGAACCGCGAAATGCGCCTCACCCTCGCGCTCGGCAGAATCTTCACCTACATCCCGCGCATCCCCGGCAAGTTCTCCACCTATGCGCTGAACACCGCCTCCGCGGGCGACGATCCCGACCTCGACGACGCGTCCAAGCATCCGCTTCTGAACGCCTTCTTCAAGCTCCTGATCGTCGTGCTGATCGTTCAGCTCATTCTCTTCATCTGGTTCAAGTTCTTCCTGAACAACTGATGACGGACCGTCCGGCGGCGGCATGAAGCTGAAAAACGCCCGCCGCTACCGGACTTCCCCGCCTCACGGGAATGATCCGCCGGATATTATTTCAGGTTTTGCAGGAAAAAACTGATTTAAATTCTTTTTGCGCCTTGTTTTTTTGCGGAAGAAATGTTATATTAAACCGTCCCGCATGGCACTGCCGGAGCGATCCGGCGGAAACGCGGGTGTCCCGCCTTGAAAATCCCATCAACTCCTATCCATAAACCCCAAACCATAAGGTAACACACCATGGCACAAAACTTTGACTTCAACGAAGTGGTCGAGCATTTCAAGAAGGTCGTCACCACCCAGTTCTTCTGCTTCGACGGCAGAATGAGCAAGCGCGATTTCTGGATGTTCATGATCCCGGTCATCATCCTGAACTGCCTCCTGAACTGGACCGTCATCGTCCCGCTCGCCCTCATCCTCCCGTCCCTCGGCGCGACGGCCCGTCGTCTCCACGACCTCGGCAAGACCGGCTGGCTCCAGCTCATCGGTCTCATCTGCCCGCCGATCGGCTCGATCGTCGTTCTCCTCATGTGCATCCCGGACGGCGAAGCCGGCGAAAACAAGTATGGTCCGGCCCCTGCCGCTCCTACTGAAAAGGCCGAGTAAGCACCTGATCCGATCCGCGCTCATTCGAGTGCGATACCGTCCGCGCCCGTCGAAGTCCGACCGGCGCGGATTTTTTGTTCCCGACGCGGTGTTTTCCGCTTGTCATTTTCCGGTTCCGCGTGTATATTATCCCCGGACGCTTTCCGCATCCGGACGCAAACGACCAACCAGCACACGAAAGGATTTCACCATGAGCGACACCAAACGCATTTCCCTGCTCGGCGTCATCGTCGAGGACAACACCGCCTCCGACCAGATCAACAAGATCCTCCACGCCTACAGCCAGTTCATCGTCGGCCGCATGGGCATCCCGTACCATTCCCGCGGCGTGAGCATCATCAGCGTCGTGCTGGATGCCACGCAGGAGACCGCCGCCGCGCTCGCGGGCGAACTCGGCGCCATCGACGGCGTGAGCTGCAACATCGTCTCTGCGAAGAGCTGATCTCTTCTTCCGCACAAAAGCTTTTGAAGCCGGAACGGCGTACGCTGCCGTTTCCGGCTTTTTTCCGCTTTTTCCGGCATCTTTCCGCCGCACCCCCTTGAAAAAAAGTTATATGGTATTATAGTTATTAAAACGGGTCTCCCCCGTCCGAAAACAGTTCTTTATTTGACCATAAACCATATTTCACCCAGCAAGGACACCTCCCCATGAAATCCGTCCGCCCGATCTTCCGCCGTCTCCTCGCCTCGCTCGCCGTCGCTTCCGCGGCCGCGTTCCTCTCCCTGTCCGCATCCTCCTGCGCATGCTGCTCTTCGGACGGCGATGACCGCCTCCCCGAGGTCACGGAGGACAATTTCGGCGCGTACCTGATGGTCTCCTTCCGCGAGCAGTACCATGACATCTTCTTCGCGCTCAGCAGCGACGGCTACACGTTCACCGACGTGAATAACAACAAGCCCGTGCTCCTCGGCATCGACCTCGCCGAACAGAAGGGCATCCGCGATCCGCACATCTTCCGCGGACCCGACGGCTTCTACATGGCGGCGACCGACCTGCACATCTACGCCCAGAGGCAGGGGCTCCGCTCCACCCAGTGGCAGCGCGACGGCCAGAAATACGGCTGGGGCAACAACCGCAGCCTCGTGCTCATGAAGTCGAAGGACCTCATCAACTGGACCAGCACGCACTTCGACGTCGCGGCGGCATTCCCCGAGCTCGGCGACATCAGCCAGGCGTGGGCGCCCGAGACCGCCTACGACCCGGAGGAAGGCAAGATCTTCGTCTACTTCACACTCGGCCTCAAGGGCGGCGAAGTGAAGCAGCTCTACTATTCCTACACGGACAAGGACTTCACCAAGCTCGTGACCGTGCCGAAGCTCCTCGGATTCGATCCCGACCTGGGCGACCACTCCTACATCGACGGCGACCTCTCCTACGGCAACGGCAAGTTCCACCTCTTCGACTACGACAGCGGCATCAAGCACGCCGAATCCGACCATCTGCTCTACGGCTACAAGTACGTGAACGACGAGAACTGCGCGAAGACCGGCGGCGCGGTCGAGGCCCCGAACGTGTGGCGCCGCATCGGCACCGACAAATACGTCCTCATGTTCGACAACTACAGCTTCCCGAACGAAATGGCGTTCAGCGAGACCACGGACTTCCGTGAGTTCACGAACCTCGGCCGTTTCAACCAGGGCGTCATGAAGACCACGAACTTCACCGGAGCCAAGCACGGCGCGGTCATCATGCTGACCAAAGACGAAGCCGAAGCCTTCGCCAAATACTGCGGCATCGAAAAATACTGATTCCCTCCTGTCGATTTCCGCCCGCATCCCGCAAGCTCGACGCAGAAAGGACAAACCGGAATGGACCTGACAAACGATTTTTCGGGCGGGGAACATCCACCCGCACCGGACAAACCGTCGAAAAAGTCGACCGTTCTGCTTGTTTCCGTTCTTGCCGCGTTCTTCCTGCTCTTCTGCGGCGCATTGTGCCTGATCTTCCTCCGCGGGAAGGACTGGCAGGAGGAAGTCAACCGTGCCGTGAAAGCTTACGAGGCGAAACGCTACGACGAAGCGGTCCCGGTGTTTGTCGAGGCGGCGAATCATGGGCACGACGGCGGGCAATACATGCTCGGCGTGTGCTATGAGTGGGGGCTCGGTGTCGAGCAGGATTACGCGAAAGCGCTGGAATGGTACCGCAAGGCCGCCGAACAGGGCCTCGCCGAGGCCGAGATGGGAGTCGGATTCTGCTATTATGTCGGGCACAGCGTAAAGCAGGATTACACCGAAGCCGCGAAATGGATCCGCAAGGCCGCCGAAAAACAGTATCCGCACGCGGAATACGTGCTGGGTTTCTTCTATGACCAGGGGTTCGGCGTCACGCAGGATTACGGCAAAGCCGTGAAATGGTACCGCAAAGCCGCCGAGCATGAATATCTCCCGGCGTATGACGGTCTCGGATACTGCTACGAAGTCGGAAACGGCACCGAAAAAGATCCGGCGGAGGCCGTGAAATGGTATCGCAAGGGCACCGAACAGAATTTTGCGCCGTCGCAGTACCGTCTTGCACTTTGTTATCGCGACGGCATCGGCGTCGAAAAAGACCTTGACATGGCCAAACAATTGCTCCGGAACTCTGCGGAACAGGGATGGGATGACGCAAAAGAAGCGCTGAAAGGCATTGAAGAAAAACCTTGACCGCACCGGCGCGTTTGATACCGCATTGACCACGCCGCACATAGAAATCCCCCTGCCCTCATTTCTCGCCGGGACGAAACCATACCGTCCCGGTGTTTTTTTGTCTTCGCGCACGTGTTCAGCTTGATTTTTAAAAAGAACTGTGCTATATTAGGTTTTTGTATTTGAAGATAGGATTGCGCGCGAATTCCGCTTTTTCCCTCGGCCAAAGGAAGCCGCCGCACCAGACGGAGCACCATCGAACATGATCAA
>JAEEQO010000027.1 GCA_016285335.1 Victivallales bacterium
TCCTCACGCCGTGATGGATGCTCTCGATGCCGGAATTCTTCTCGTCGTTGAACCCGCCCGTGAACGCGTTGCTGAACACCAGCACATTCACGCCCGGACGTTCGAAATACTGCAGGTTGTTCAGAAGCAGTTTTTCCGGGTCGAGCTTCTGCGTCGACTGCTGTTGAGCCTGGCCTTGACGGGTCTGCTGCTGGCCCTGACGGGTCTGCTGCTGGCCCTGACGCATCGGCTGCCGGGTCTGCTGGCCCTGTACCTGGGGCATCTGCCGGGTCTGGCCCTGACGGGTTTGAGGCTGAGTTTGAGCTTGCCGGGTCTGCTGGTTTTGCGCCCGGGCAAAGACGGCGGGCAGCGCGATCAGCGCGACGGCGATGAGGGAGGAACAGGAGCGGAAGTTCATGCTGATGATCCTTATGCGGCGGAGAGAACCGCCGTTGTTGGGGGTTGTTAAAACGGGTATCTCTTCATTTTTGAATAATATATACTTGAATTTCTAAAATTTCAAGCAAAAAAACGGAAAAGAATATCGAAGTTTTTTCTGCGTCCGGCATCGCGATCGCATCAGGCGGAGAACGACTTCGAGCGGAAGAACCGGAGGATCGGGTCGAGCGTGTGCTTCGGATCGCGCAGGCCGGGATGCGTGCACGGTACCACGATCCGTTCGCACGGCTGGCCGTCCGGCAGGAGCGTGCTGCTCAATGCCACCTTGCCGTCGAATCTTCCAGCGACGATCCCGACCGGAGGCAGAAACGGCGGAGGCGGGATGTTCCGGACGTAGGAGTCCGGCGACGGCGTCATGTCCGCGAGCGAGGCGTTGATGCCGCGGGCGGCCCTGCTGTCCCCGAAATACGCGAGGACGGACCCCCGGTTCGGCGGGCCGAGCATCACGACGGCTTCAATGCGGCGGCATTCGGCCTCGTCCATTCGCGCGAGAGCGGCCCGGAGCAGGATGCCGCCCATGCTGTGCGTGACGAAGCACACTTGCGCGGGCTTTTCCGTACGCAGGAGTCGGCGGTACACCGTGAGGAAGATTTCAGAATGTTCCCGGATGTTCCGTTTCGAGGTGGGGTAGTCGTAGTTGTAGACGGTAAGGCCTTCGTCCGCAAGAGCGGACGCCAGACGCGCCATCGCGACGGCACGCACGCCCCAGCCGTGAACGAGGAAGACCGCTTTCGTCTCCCGTTTGCATGCGGCGGGAACCGATTCGATCTTGTGAAACCGGAATCCGTGCTCGAAGTAATTAGTCAGGACACTTGACATGGAGACCGTCAGTCCCTGTTCAGTTCTCTTAAAAGACCCTTGCAGCCGCTCACGATGTCGTCCCATGTCGCATCAAAATCGCCGGTGTACCACGGATCGGCGACTTCCTCTCCGGCTCGGCCGGCGTAATCGAGGAGCAGCACGATCTTGTTCTCCGGATCTTCGCCCGTGATCCGGAGAACGTTGCGGATGTTGTTCCGGTCCATGCAGACGATCAGGTCATAAGAATCGTAATCGGCTTTTGTCATTTGCCGGGCACGGTGTCCGGCGCATGCGATCCCGTTTTCAGCGAGTTTCCGCCGCGCGGGCGGATAGACCGGATTGCCGAGCTCTTCGCGGCTTGTCGCCGCTGAAGCGATCTCAAACCGGTTTTCAAGGTGATTTCCGCAAATCATGTCTTTCATCACGAACTCCGCCATGGGACTGCGGCAGATATTCCCATGACAGACGAAAAGGATTCGAACCGGGTTCGTCATGGTCAGCTCCTTATGATGCAAAAGCGCGGCGACGCTCAATATCCCCAGGACACGATTTCCCAGTCGCCGTCCTTCAGCCGGGCGAGCCACCACTGGTAGTCCTTGTATTCCGTGTCGATCTCCCAGGCGTACGGACCTTCCTCGACGGGAGAATGGAAGTCGCTCAGAAACTCGGCGACCTGCACGTATTTTTTCCCCGCATCCTGGGGCGGGATGTTCGACCTCGCTTCGCGGAGGGAATTCAGCCATTCGAGATTTTCCTCGTTGTTGGCTTCGTCTCCGGCATAGCGGACGCTGTGAAGCTCGCAGTCGCCGGCAAAGCCTGCAAATTTTTCCCTGATCAGGAGAACCGCGTCATTGCGTTCTTTCTCCGTATAAAGCGAACTGCGACCGAGGTCGATCGCCACTTCCTGTGCCGATACGGTCTTTTTTGTTCCGCAGGCGGACAGTGTCAGAATTGCGCTGCCTGCCAAAAAAAGGCAAAGCAGTCCGATAAAAGCTGATCTCATTTTTGTTCTCCTGTTCTGTCCCGGACGAATATGTTCCATTGGTTCCCGATCAGATCAGATCAGATCAGATCAGATGTTATTCCTTCAAGGGTATCTCTAAAAAAATGATCGGATGGATTTTCAGTGTATGGGCGAAAAGGCCAATGCAGGAAGATTTGAGCGTGGCTGCCTGAAGGTAACCACCGAAAATCTTACCTGCTGGACTTGGCTCAGACGCGAAAAGCCGCCGAAGACCAGTTTTAGAGGTGCCCTCAATATCCGGGGCGGTCCGGCGTTATAAAAGAAGACTGCGCCGCCATTAAGGTTGAGGACAGCGCAGTCGTATTTTTTGTTGATAGGAAAACGCCTGCTTTATTCGACAGTGTCTACAAAAGCGTCATTGTCATAGGAAATGACCGCTTTTACAGAATCATCTTTTATGTATCTGATCATATCCCGCATGGAGGAGATATAGTTTTTGAGAAGGAAAGTCATGAAGGGACAATCCGTTTCTGTCTCGTCCCCGTACTGATCCTCAAAATCCTCCTCGTAATAAAACTGGTTCCCCAAGGTGAAAGACATT
Organism: Victivallales bacterium; assembly: GCA_016285335.1. The sequence goes on from JAEEQO010000027.1 coordinate 2,805, forward strand.
TTCACGGAATCGCTGTTGGTGTTGTACGAGAAACTGGCGTAGTTTCCAAAATACTCTTCTATAAAACTTTTCAGTTCATCCAACACCTTGCGGGCATTGTCAATGTTTTTTACCTTAAACCAATCTACGGTTGCCGGGGTAAGTTCTTCTGCAATATTATCCGTAGAAAAGAGACCACGTAAATCGTCTTCGGTCAAATGAATCATAATTGAAGTTCCTTTTGTTGATTGTTTATTTGAAAGATTTGCTCTGCTTCTTCGGCGGATTATCAGCCAGCGTTTTGAAGTAAAGCATACGGATTATAATCAGTTTTAAGGTTTCGTTTCTCCTTTCCTCGGTTGGTTTGTACGGATTCCTTATTTGTGAAGGATTTTGGGGGATGGATTGTCTCCTGCCTATATTATACACCGATTCACGGTGTTTTCAAGCGCTGAAACAAAAAAAACGCTTTTTTCAGAATGGCGCGGCCATCAAGTATTTCTGATTTGGATAAATGTTCACTGCGCTTCCTCCTTCCGTATTTTATTCAGTCGTCTCCGGACGTAATATAACACGGGGAAATATAAAATCAAGAAAAAGTCCCGTCATTCCTGAAAAAAACTCGGAAGATCGTTGCCGGGCGCGGCGTTCGGTTTATGCGCTTTTTTTCCGATGGTGTCAATTCAATTACTTGACAAAATGATAATTTGCGTGTATATTTACAAAATTTTTTTTAGAAAGAATCGTTTTGTCAACCTAACGCGAGGCAGCCGATGGATAACGCGGAACTCCTCATCCCCTGCCGGAAAGCGATCCGCGCGACAGGCGGCAGATAACTATATGCAGGACTATATCTATTCCATAATCGCATTCCTGGCGGTGGTGATCCATCTGATCATCAACTTCGACCTGATTCCCGGCCGGAAAGTGTACAATATGCATTCCGTGCGCGAGTACCGGTTTTTTCTTGCCGGAGTATTTGTCTATTACCTGACGGATGCGGCCTGGGGGGTACTGGCAGGCCTTGGCTGGACGAGACTCCTGTATTTCGACACGATGGCAAATTTCATCGCGATCGCCGTATCCGTTCTCGCGCTTTGTCATTTCGTGATCGCCTATCTGTGTGTCAAAGGATTGAAAGCGAGGGTCCTCTTCTGGTTCGGGTATGCGCTTCTGGCTTTGTATTTTGTGCTGCTGGTGGTCAATGTCTTCAACAACTGCCTGTTTTATTTCGATGAACAGGGCAGGTATTGCACCGGTTTTTTCCGCTACTTCCTGTTCTACCCTCTGGTCGCATTCATTCTCCTGATCGCGTTTTTCTCGTTCGCGAGGGTTCTCCGCAGTCAGGATTCCGTGCGGCGGCGGAACATGGTGGTGTTTCTGTTCTGCCTTACGATGGCGGTGGCCGTTGTCTTTCAGATCATCTTTCCTCTCTGGCCGTTTTTCGCGATGGGCTGTCTGGTCGGCAACTGCTTCTTCCATGTCTTCGTCATCGAGGATGAACGCGCAGAACAGCGACAGGCCGTCATCAAGCACGAACAGACCATGAAGCACATAGCCGAACTTGAGGAAGTGCTTGAGCGAACCCGTGCTGCCGAGAAGGCCATGAAAGAATACTCCGAGGCCATTGAGAAACAACGTGAGCAGGAAGTCGAACTGAGGAAACAGCTGGAAGACGCATTGCTGTCGGCTCAGGACGCCGACCGCGAAAAATCGGCAGCCCTGAAGGACCTCGAAGACGCGTCCGAGTTGGCCCGCCTCGCATCGTTCCACTACGATTTCGACACACGCATACGCACGGGGTCCAACCTTCTTTGCGAACTGTGGCCTACTGACGAGAACGGGCGGGCCCTCCTTGAGGAAGAATTTGTCTATCCGGAGGACCTTCCGTTCTTCAAGGAGAACATGCGTGCCCTGTTTGAAAAGAAAGCCGAGAAGAACGCGACGGTGCAGTTCTCATTCCGTATCGGCAAAGATGCATCCAATCTGCGCCATTACCGCATGAAACTCACGCTCGACCCGCGTAAAGCGAATGCGCTGACCGGCATCGTACAGGACGTGACCGAACTCGCGATAAGCATGATGAAGCTGAAGGATACCCAGGCGCTGTGGGACGCCGCCATTAATTCCATCCCCATCATGTTCACGGTGAAGGACATTGACGACGATTTCCGGTATCTTCTGTGCAACAAGGCATTTGCCAGCGTCTTCAACTTCTCGCCCGACGAGATCGTCGGCAAGACGGACCACGATATTTTCCACGACGATCACATCCTCGGCTTTGCCGACCAGATCAACTCCACGACGACCGGAACGGACGGTCTCATGGAGATTGCGGGCGAGGTTGCGGACGGCAGCGGAAATCTCCGTTTTATCAAAACCCTCATGCGTGTGTTCGAGGACACCCGCGGACATCGTCTGCTTCTGGCCGCGGCCAGTGACGTCACGGACATGCACAGGCTCATTGAGAACCAGAAGCTTGTCAACAGTCTGCTCGAGGATATCATCGGCGAGGAGGACTTCGATCTGTGCATCCGGCGCACGCTGGAAAATGTCTGCAAGATCCTCGGCGCCAGCCGCGGCTGCCTGATCCGGCACGAGGAGGAAGGCGCCAAAGCGCACTTCGTTTACGAATACGTCGAACCGACTCATTCGCACGCGTCCTTCCGGCTGCTTGGCCGCACGTTCAACCGCGTCCAGAACGTTCTGGATCATTCGGATGACAGGCGCACGTTCGTCTGCAACGACATGAGCACTTTCGACTGGAGTATCGTCAAGGAGGAATGGCATCAGGCCGCCCTCGCGCTCGATCTCCGTGCGATCTTCCTGTCGAACATCATCTGCGAGGGCAAAGTGAGGGGAAACGTCGTGTTCGACTTCGAAGGCGTCGACCATACCTTCACGGACAACGACATTTCGCTGCTGAGCGCTACGGCCCACATGATCGAAGTCGTCCTCGCCAGAAAACATGCGCAGGCCCTCATCATGGATGCGCTGAATCGTGCGCAGGCCGCGGACAAGGCGAAGAGCTTCTTCGTCGCCAGCGTCAGCCACGAAATCCGCACGCCGCTGAACTCCGTGATCGGGTTCGCCGAACTTCTCAGAGAAGGCGGCGTTTCCAAGGATCAGGAGAAGGAATACCTCGACGCCATCTCGTCCTCGGCAAACGCTCTGCTCATGCTCATCAACGACGTGCTCGACCTCTCCAAGCTTGAGGCGAACCAGATGCGGATCATCACCGCGTTCACCGATTTCAACGCCCTCTGCCGCGAGGTCCTGCTCATCTTCACGTTCCGCGCCCGTGAGAACGGCAACAAGCTCGTTTCCGATGTGCCGGACGACCTCCCGGAACTCGACGTGGACAACATCCGCATCCGCCAGATCCTGATCAATCTGCTCGGCAACGCCGTCAAGTTCACGAAGAAGGGCGAGATCACGCTCCATGTCACCTTCACGCCCGACTCGGATTCCGCGGACACCGGCACACTCCGCTGCGCCGTCAGCGACACCGGGATCGGCATTTCCGAGGAAGACCAGAAGAAGCTCATGGAACCGTTCGTCCAGCTCTCCAACTTGCGCGGCACGAATGCCGTGAACAACGGCACGGGCCTCGGGCTCTCCATTTCGAAGCGCCTTGCCGCGTGCATGAACGGCGAGCTGACCTGCACCAGCAAGGTGGGCGAGGGAAGCACCTTCGCTGTTACGCTCAACTCTGTGCGTTACCGCGCGAAGGCGGTCAAGGTGCAGGACAAGTCCAAAACCGAGGCGGAAGCCGTCGCGCGCGACCTGAAAGCGCTCCGCATCCTCATCGTCGACGACGTGCCGATGAACCTCCGCGTCGCGAAGGCGCTCTTCGGCAAGATCGGGTTCGACAACGTCTTCACGGCAGTGTCGGGCAGAGAAGCGCTCGAAATCCTCGACAAGCAGCCGGTCGACCTGGTCCTTTCCGACATGTGGATGCCGGAGATGAACGGCACGCAGCTTGCCGCCGAGATCAAGAAGAATCCGAAACTCTCCCGCATTCCGGTCGTGGCGCAGACCGCCGACGTCGAAACGAGCGGCAATTTCGATATGACGCATTTCGACGCCATCATCCTGAAGCCCATCACCAAGGAGAAACTCTCCAACATGGTCAAACGCCTCTTCGAGGACGGAGACTTGAGGAAAGGTGATAACGGGGCGCCGGTCAATCTCGGATGATTTTACCTCAACGTCTCCCTATGATCTTTTGTCCCGTCGAGAAATGCCTGCCCGGGCGGAAACCTGAGGAGCAACCTCCCATCCGATTCTCATCGTCCGGAAAAACCGGAAAAAACACGGTCGTCTGGATGAATTCGACTTGTATTTTATCCGGCGCGGAATACATTAATGATCAGAACGCAATCCCAACCTGAATTTTCCCCTTATGTTCAAAAACGTTCAGTTGCAAGCTGTAGAAAAATGGTTGAAGCGGCTTCTTTTCCGCCTGGGCATCCGGTCGCTGAAGACGCTTTTCTGGGTGGCGTTTGCCATATTCGCGCTCGGAGTACCGTGGTGTACCGGAGCTCTCTTTCATGCGTTCGATATCCCGGCTTTCGTTTCATGGGGCGGCATCGTCCTGCTGGCGGGCTCTCTGCTCGTCAGCCTGTTTTTCCGCTGGGCGCTGCTGGGCACGGCGCTGATCGAAGTCCTGCTCACCGCGCTGTTCTGCCTTATCAATGCGGAGGAACGGTTCCAACATACGATCTGGCAGACGCCGTGGCGGTACACGCTGGAGGCGAACCGGCTTGACGACGGCTGCTACAGGCTTCTCAACGTGCGGGATTTCGTCTACCGCTCCGTCACCGACTTCGACGTACAGTACCACAGCATGACCGTCGACCCGGAACAGATCTCCTCGATCGACGCGGTGTTCTCGCATTGGGACAACATGGAGGAGATCGCCCACTCCATGCTGGGGCTGAACTTCGCGGACGGCACGACGGTCGTGATCTCGCTGGAGACGCGTCTGCCCGAGGGCGCCAACCAGAACGGCATCGACGGGCTTTACCGGCGCTACGGACTTGCCATGCTGGCAGGGACGCCGGAAGACCTGTACGGACTGCGCGTCGACCACCGCGGGGAAACGCTCTACGTCTACCGCCTGGATATGGACCGGCAGACCATGCGCGACACGGTCCTTTCGCTTTTTGAACGGGCGGCGGAGCTCCAGCGGGCCCCGCAGTTCTACAACAGCCTCTACCGCAACTGCACCACCGGACTGCTGCCGATGCTGCCGACCGCGGACCGGCATTTGGACAGCGACGACATCCGCCTGATGCTGAACGGGATGGCGGCGAAGATGCTTTTCGAGAAAGACCTGATCGTCCACCGGGAAGACGAAAGTTTCGGATCGATCCGGGCGCGTTCGCTCGTGCCGGGACTCTGCCGGGGCAAAGACGCGCCGCCGGCTCACTACAGCGGCGAATCGGAGGCCCGCTGGCTCCGCGAACACTGAACCTGTCTGTCATGCTGCGAATCAAATAATCTTAACCTGAGGAGCTGAATTCATGAAACAAATCTTCGGATGCGATGATCGTTCCGGTCGTTTCCGTGTGGTCCTGCTCGTGCAGCTGGCCGTCATGGCGTCGGCATGGCTGCTGCTGACGTCCTGTTCGTTCATTCAGAGCCGCGAGGTGACGATCTCGCCCGCGTCGGCATCGGAGCAGGAAAGCTACTATCAGGATGAAGCGTTCTCGCGCGAAGGTCTTTCCTTCGAGTCCGAAAACTTCCTGCGCGGCAACATGGAGCAGGACGACCTCAAGGAGAATCCCGAGGTGACGCTGCACAAGCTCAATGTCTATTACGATATCTCCGAAGATCCGAAGTTCCTGCGGATCGCCGCCGATTACTGCCGCTGGCTCGCCATGGAGTCGGGCGACCAGGAATTTGCCGTCCGCGCCCATCTGTCCGCGCTCTACTACGTCCGGGCCGCCGCCGCGGCCCGGACGCAAATGCGGGGCAGTGCCGCGGGCTATGACTTTTCCGACTTCCGGATGATGCAGATATACAACGATTCCTGCCGGGGCATCTTCAGCTTTCTGAAGGCGCACAAGCTGCTTGCGAACAACTCCTTCAGTCTGCTGGACCTGGAAGACCGGCGTTACTTCTTCGATGCGCCGCGTTATCATCTTTCCGTCCCCGACGACACGGTCGAGGATTTCACCCTCTGCTCCGATTATTCCGTCAAAGCATTGATGCAGAAGAACCGGCAGCCGGGCGTCGGGATCCCGCTGGTCGGGCAGGTCGCGCAGCAGGAGACCTACAGGATGCTGAAAAGCCCGAGGGGGCTGACGATCCCGGTGACGCTGATCGTGAGTCTCAATGAGTCCGACTCGCACGTCATGGAGGTGACGCTGCACTATCTGGACACGTCGCTGGAGGAGTCCGCCCCCGAGGAGCTCGGCTTCCTGGCGGCGGGGAACTGGCCGCTGGCGCTGGATTTCTCCACCCCGCTCGCATGCTTCCTGAACAGCCTGCCCGACCGCAACCTGATCTCCGTCATGCTGGAATCCGACGACCAGGAGGACCACTCCGGGCTGTTCCTGATCGAACCGTATCAGCCGAACAAGATCCCCGTGGTCTTCATTCACGGGCTGATGTCCAGTCCCGACACCTGGGTGCAGATGATCAACGCGCTGAAAAACGATCCGGTCATCCGGAAACGCTACCAGTTCTGGTTCTACTCCTTCTCCAGCGGCGTGCCGGTCATGGCGACCGCCGGCGATCTGCGCCGGGTGCTGCTGGCGGCGCGGGAGGAACTCGGCACCACGCCGGAGGCGCGCGAGAATTTCGACAAGATGGTCCTGATCGGGCACAGCATGGGCGGCCTGGTCTCCCGCACGCTCCTGCAGGGCGATCCGCACTTCATCGTCGAACAGGTCACGCACCGCACCTGGGACGAGATCACCGCCGAGCTCACGGCGGAAGAACTTGCCGTGGTCGAGGAATACGCCGTCATCCCGGCGCTGCCGTTCGTCAACCGGGTCGTCTTCATGGCCGTGCCGCACCGCGGGTCCGAGATGGCGCAGTGGTCGCTCACGCGATACGGCTCGAAGCTCGTCAATCTGCCGAAAGCCCTGCGGGAAAAGATGCCGATCTTCGGCCGGGTGTTCCAGAAGCTCAACAAAAACACGGACGAGATCGAAAAACTGCGCCGCGCCAGGAAAGAGACCGGCAACGACCATTCCATCACCGGGCTCCACGACCTCGACCCGGATTCCCTTTTCATCCGGGCGCTCGCGGAATCCCCAATGAAGGAAGGGCTCGTCTTCCATTCGATCATCGGCGACAACGAACAGGCCGATCATCCCGGCGGCACAGACGGCGTGGTGCCGTACTCCAGCAGCCACCTCGACAACGCCGCGAGCGAAGTGATCGTGCACTCCGGGCACAGCATCCACCGCAGCCCCGGCGCAATGCAGGAACTGCTCCGCATCCTGCTGCTGCATCTGCGGGCGGAACAGGATGCCCAATAACCGGTTTGAACTCATTTTCACCAAATAAGGCAGTGTTTCCATGAAAGTGTTCCTGAACTTGTTTCCAGCTCGAAAAGAGATCGCCTCCCTGAAACAATGGATGTGCCTGTTTGCATTGTCGGCCGCCATGTTCGCCGCATCGGCATGCCGGACGGACTGCGCGGATCCGACGCCGCCGGGATTCGTGCATGTGGCAGAAGCTATCCCGGACGCGATCCTGGAGGTCCGCTACTATTCCACTTACAACTTCATCGGGGTCCGCATCCGCGGCTATGAACGCCCGACGCCCATGCTCACGGTCGAGGCGGCTGAAGCGCTGAAGGCCGTGAGCGACGAGCTGATCCCTATGGGCTACCGCCTCAAAATATATGACACCTACCGTCCGCAGCGGGCCGTCGACCATTTTGTGGAATGGTCGCACAAGGCGGACGACACGCGGATGAAGCGGTATTTTTACCCCGACCTCGACAAGAACGTCCTCTTCCCGCGCGGGTATATCGCCGCGAAGTCGGGGCACAGCCGCGGCAGCACCGTGGACCTGACGCTGTTCGATATGACGACGGAAAAGGAAGTCGACATGGGCGGCACGTTCGACTGGTTCGGGCGGGAGAGCCATCCCGACTGGGGCGGCGACCCCGAAACGCGGAAATTCACCGGCGAATTCCCCGCGAACACCCCCGCCGAACGCAAGATCAGCGAGTTCCAGTTCAAAAACCGCATGCTGCTCCGTTCCGTCATGCTGAAACACGGATTCAAACCCGTCGCAGAGGAATGGTGGCACTTCACGCTCGCCGACGAACCGTACCCGGACACGTATTTCGACTATCCGGTCAGGTGAGGCGGGTATGAGCACGATTGAAACAAAAAGACTGCTTCTGCGTCCGTTTCGCGAAAGCGATGCGGCGGACGTTCTGGAATACCTGAGCGCCCCCCTGCCGCACTGTTTCACCGGGTTGAAGCTCAGCACGCTCGACGAAGCGCGGTCGGAGGTCGCGAAACGCGGCGAGGATACGGAATACTGTTTTGCCATCGAGTTGAAAGAGACCGGCAGGGTGATCGGGGAGATCGACGCCCAGCCTTCGGAATACAGGCCGCCCATGCTGTGTTCGCGGGAAACGGCGCTGCCGCCCCCGGACACCTTCACCCCGAGCATCATCCTGAATGCGGCGTATCACGGCGGCGGCTTCGCTTACGAAGCGGCGTATGCCTTTTACGACTATCTTTTCATGCGGAAGGGCGCGCGCCGCATTTACGTCTATGTGGACGACTACAATGCGCGCAGTCAGCATCTCTGCGAGAAGCTGGGACTGCGCCGCGAAGGGCTGTTCCGGGAGTTCGTCTCGTTCGTCAGCGACGCAGACGGGACCCCGGTCTACGAGAACACCATTCAGTACGCCGTCCTGAAACGCGAATGGATGGCAAAACGGACCGGCGGGGCGTGAATCCTCTGCCGGAACGCCTTGCCGGATGCAAACGCTTTTTTATCCGTGTATCAACGAAAGGAAAACAGGAAATGAACGAGAACGATGCGGCCGTCGAGCCGACCGACTTTTGGTATATCGACTCGAAATATCACATTCACTGCGAGGAATACATCGAGTACCACAAGGACGCGATGGACTGGGACCTGGTCTCGCAATATCAGGTCCTCAGCGAACCCTTCATCGAAAAGTTCGCCGACCGGGTGAACTGGAAGAACATCTTTCAGTACCAGGAACTGAGCGACGCGTTCAGGGAAAAATGGCGGCACAAGCTGGCGGAACAGGGCCGCGTGTGAACTTCGCCGCATAATCCGACGACTTTCACGCTCACGACGTCGCGAGACGATTCGCGATCTCACGGGATGCGTACGCGAACGGAATGACGAATAAATATTTATTTTTTTGTTGAAGCCGGCTGTTTCCGCTTGAAAAAATGCGCTCCGCATTCTATATTATGGGTTAGTTAACGGAGCAAACGTATATGAAACATCTGTTCATCACATTCCCGATCTTCGCATCACGTTCCCGCGCACCAGTCAAAAAGAGTTTGTTTGTCGATCATAATACGCATCGGGGAACCATCGGAATACGCCGCGCCGTGCCGATGATCTGCGGGTTTCGGCGGATGGTCATGCTTCTCTGCATGACGGCGCTTCTTCTTTTCTCCACGACAAGTTCGGCCGCGGAGGTCCATGCCCGGAAAACAGTCCGGATCCCCGTTTTTCCTTTTGAACGGATGATGGTCCTGGACGAAGACAAGGACCCGATTTCCGGTTATGCGTTCGAGTATCTCCAGACGATCGCCGCCTATGCCGGATGGGATATCGAGTATATTCCATGCGACAGCTTTCCCGAGTGTCTGAATAAGCTGTATACGGGCGAAGCCGATCTTTTCTATGAGATCAGCCACTCCGAGGAACGCGCAAAGATCATCCTGTTCCCGGACGAGCCGATGGGACACGAGTTTTACTACCTTTATGCAACGCAATGGAACACATCCATTACGCCCGACGATTACGCATCCATGAACGGGAAGAAAGTCGGTGTCACGAGCGGGACGATCCAGATCGGGCTCCTGAAACAATGGTGCGAGAAAAAGAACGTCGATTTCAAGCTTGTCGAATACGATCTCGAATCTCAGAAAGAGGCCGACCTGTATGCGGGAAAGATCGATCTCGACCTGGAAGTCAGCATGATGGCGAAACACGATTTCTCGGCAGTGGAACGAATCGGATCGTCGGCATATTATCTGGTCGCGAACAAGGAAAGGCCCGATCTGATCGAAGACATCAATTCCGCGACGGAAAAAGTGCTGAGCAATGACCTTTACTATTTCACCCGGCTTCAGGAGAGATATTTTTCCGATACGGTAATCAGTCACAATCTGCTGACCGAGGAAAAGAACTGGATTTCGAATCACAAGGTTTTGCGCGTCGGTTTTTTCGACAACTATCTGCCATTCTCCACGCTGGACAAAAGCGGCAACCCGGCCGGCGCGGGAATCGAAGCCGTCAAGGAAATCGTCAAAAAGCTGAATCTGGAAGACAAACTGCAAGTTGAGTTCATCTGTTATTTCAATCAGGAGGAGGGATACAAGGCTGTCGAATCCGAAGAAATCGATCTGATGCTCCCCGCCTACATCAGCAATTCGGTCAAACACGATTATCACATCATCGGCGGAAAGATCATTTCGACGCTGGTCAGCGATCTGGCGTACCGGGATGATTTCGGGGACGGCACGGGCAAGCGCATCGGCGTGAACAGGAACAACCTGATGCAGTTCTACTACAGCAGGGACTGTTATCCGCACGCGGAAATCGTGTTCTACGATGACATTCGCGGATGTCTCGACGGCCTGTTGAAAGGGACCTCGGACGGGACTTTCCTGAACGGGCTCAGGACCGAAGCTCTGCTGAGGCCGAAGAAATACCGTTCCCTGAAGACCGAACGCGCCAGGAACGGTTTTGAATTCCACATGGCATTCGCGGCGGACAACATCGGGCTGGTGATGCTGATGGACCGCGGACTTTCGATGCTCAGTCCCGATTTTATGAATCATGCGTCGTATTCCTATGCGGGGCGGATTTACACATTTTCCCTGATGGATTATCTTCGGGAACACATCCTGATTGTCATCGCCACAGTCGCAATCCTGGCCGCGCTGATCATGCGGCTGATCGGTGTCCGCCTCAACAACCGGAAGCTGGCGGGGATCAACCGGGAGCTGAAGGAATACTCCGAGGAACTGAAGGAAAACGCCAAAACCATAGAAAACCAGAGGCAGCAGGAAACGGAACTCCGGAAACAGCTCGAAGACGCATTGCAGATGGCGCAGGCCGCAAACCAGGCCAAGACGTCATTTTTGAGCAATATGTCCCATGACATCCGCACCCCGATGAACGCGATCATCGGCTTCACCGGACTTGCCGCCAGCCACATCGACGACAAGGAACGGGTCCAGGAGTATCTGACGACCATCTCGCGGTCTTCGGAGCACCTCCTCTCGCTGATCAACGACGTGCTGGACATGAGCCGCATCGAATCCGGCAAGATGGCGCTGCATGAAAAACCGGAGTCTCTGTCGGACATTCTTCATTCGCTCCGTGATATCGTGCATGCGGACATCCATGCCAAACAGCACAGCTTCTTCATCGGCACGGAGGGCGTGCGGAACGAACTCGTGTACTGCGACAAGCTGCGCCTCAACCAGGTGCTGCTCAACCTGCTCTCCAACGCCATCAAATACACGCATCCGGGCGGAACGATCTCCCTGCGGATCCTGCAGAAAGACATGGTGGAAGAAGGGGTGGCCACGTACGAATTCCGTTGCAGGGACAACGGCATCGGCATGAGCGAGGAGTTTGCCAGAACGATCTTCGATCCCTTCACGCGGGAAGAAACGACTACTGTTTCCGGGATCCAGGGGACCGGTCTCGGCATGGCGATCACCAAGAACATCGTGGAGATGATGGGCGGCACGATCACGGTCAATTCCAGAAAGGGCGAGGGGACCGAATTCGTTTTTACGGTGAAATTCAGGATCGCCGACAAGAAGACGTCCGATCCCGCGATCCCGGAACTGAAGGGACAGCGCAGTCTGGTCGTGGACGACGATGTGAACGCGTGCCAGAGCATCGCCGACATGCTCCGCGAAGTCGGCATGCGCAGCGAATGGTGCGTTTCCGGCAGGGAAGCCGTCATCCGCACGGCGGAATCTCTCCGCCACGGCGATTGCTTCAAAGTCTATATCGTCGACTGGCTGATGCCGGACATGAACGGGATTGAGTCCGTCCGCCGCATCCGCAAGGTCGTTGGAAAAGACGCGTTCATCATCCTTATGACCGCATGCGACCTGGCTGACATCGAAAAGGAAGCGCGGGAGGCGGGTGTTAACGGATTCCTCTCGAAGCCGCTCTTCCCGTCCGATCTGCAGAAAATGCTTCGCCAATTCTGCGGGAAGGCGGATCCCGGACAAAAGGAAAAAGCGGAACAGTTCGTTTCGTTGAAAGGCAAAAAGGTCCTGATGGTGGACGACAACGAACTCAACCTCAAGATCGGGAAGCTGCAGCTGAAGCAGCAGGGAATGGTCGTCGATACCGCTCTGAACGGACAGAGCGCGGTCGACATGATCCGGGAGAATGGAACCGATGCCTACGATTTCGTCCTGATGGATATTCAAATGCCGATGATGGACGGGTACGAGGCGACGTCCATTCTCCGAAAGCTCCCGGGCGGAGACAAGCTGAAGATCCTCGCGTTCTCCGCCAATGCGTTCGAGGAAGACAGGGAAAAGTCGTTGAAGGCGGGCATGGACGGACACATCGCGAAGCCGTTGAAGGTGGACGAACTTCTGAGCGAGCTGAAACGGTTTGTCGGATGATCGCGGCGGACCGGTCCTGCATTGTCTCTGCAAAAAAACAACTGCGCACACGGGCACCCGTCCCCTGGACGACACAACGTATCTGAACTGAGAGGAGAAAACGCAAATGGTCGATTACGGATTGAAGGGCAGAGTGGCTCTGATCACGGGTGCGAACAATCCGCGGGGGATCGGAGCGGCGACCGCATTCGCTTTTGCCCGTGAAGGGGCAAAGGTGGCGTTGGTCTACAAGCGGATCCCCAGACCGTTTGACAAGGAGAAGACGGACCGGAACGGGGCGGACCGGTATTTCGAGGCGAATGCCGGAAATGCGGACGCCGTGGAAAGCAAGCTCAGGGAGATGAATGCCGATTATCTGATCATGGAACGCGATATTTCCGACGAGGAAGCCGTGAAGGAAATCTATTCGACAATCATGGAGCGATACGGCAGAATTGACGTCCTGGTCAACAATGCCGCGGACGGCGACATGGACGGTCTCGACACGATCGAGAAGATCACGCAAAAAGTGGTCGACGACACATTTGCGGTCAATGTCCGGGGAAGCATCCTGATGACAAGGGAGTTTGTCCGTCACCGCGGCGATTATGGCAGGATCATCAATCTCTCCACGGACGCGGCACAGGTTTTTGCCGGCCAGATCGCCTACGGCGCGAGCAAGGCGACGCTGGAAGCGCTGACCCGGAGCATTGCTCTCGAGGTGGCGAAGTACGGGATCACGGTGAATTGCGTTGCGCCTGGCCCGACGCAGACCGGATGGATCGACGCCGAGCTGGAAAAATCGGTCATCCCGCTGATCCCGATGGGGAAACTGATCCGGCCGGAAGACATTGCCGAAACGATCCTGTTTCTGGCAGGCGGGCAGGCGGGGATGCTTACGGGACAGGTGATCAAGGTTTCCGGCGGACATGCCCTCTGACCTGAACCTGCATGCCATGATGTTTGGAACGAACGGAGCAGAACGATGGACAGACTGAATTCTTATGGCTGGTTTTTTCTGCTTGCCGCGATGGCGGGAGACTTTCTTGTGTCGCTGTTCCTGCCTTTGTTTTACGGCGGGTACAACAGCCTGAAAATGTCGATCAGCGCCCTCGGAAATCCTTCCAGCCCCGTGAGGATCCCGTTCAATGTCTGGATGTTCGCGGAAGGCGTTCTGTTCCTTCTGGCGCTGCCCGCGGTCCATGCGCATTTTCATTCCGTATCGGCGGGCATCACAAATGTGCTGGTCGCGTTCATCGCGGTCTTCGCGGTCGGGGCGTGCATCCTCACATGCTTCTTCAGCGTGAACGAGTCCAGGGATGTCGTCACTGCCGCGTCGAAGGTCCACGCGGCGGGTTCGGTGACGGGGTTCATGCTGTTTCTGCTGGTGCCGCTTCTTGTGGCGGTCCTCTACTTCAAAGATCGCAACATGCCAATGGGGATCATGAGCATCGCAAGCTTTGTCCTGACGCTCGTTTTCTTCTCGCTGTTCGTCATGTCCGACAAGCCGGGGTTCAAGGACACGTTCGTCGATCATGAGGGGCTGTGGCAGAGGCTGAACCTGCTGTTCATGTACCTGCCGCTGTCGGTCACCGCCTGCGCCGGATGGTGTGCCTGATGCCGACGATGCGGCGGGCAGCGGCGTTTCGGTGGCCGTCCCGCATCTCGCGTCCGCGCCGGCCTCTCGTTCGATTGAATCCGCCGGAAGACATGTCCTCCGTTTTTTGCGAAACCTTTGCCGCCGGACTTGCTTTTCCTGAAAAAAGAGCTAAATTATAACGCGTTGATTTTTTTATTTCACTTTATTGAAAGGCGGCAGACACGATGAAACGCGAACAAGTCAAAGTCCTGATCATCACGGGCGCGGGTTTGAACTGCGAAAAGGAGACCGCGGCGGCGTTCGCCTCCTGCGGGGCGACCGCGGAACAGGTGCACCTGAACGATCTTCTGGCCGGGAAGCGCACGCTCGGCGAATTCCATATCCTCGCGCTGATCGGCGGGTTCTCGTTCGGCGACCACCTCGGGTCCGGCACCGTGTTCGCGAACAAGCTGAAGTTCAAGCTGACGGACGACCTGAAGAAGTTCGTGGCCGACGGCAAGCTCGTGATCGGCATCTGCAACGGGTTCCAGACGCTCACCCGCCTGGGGCTCGCCCCCGCGCTCGACGGCCAGTACCTGACCCAGCAGGCCGCGCTGACCGACAATGACAGCGGCGTCTTCCGCGACGACTGGATCACGCTGAAGGCGGACCCGGAATCCCCGTGCGTCTTCACGCGCGGCATCGACGTGATCCGCATGCCCATCCGCCACGGCGAAGGCAAGTTCGTCGCCGATCCCGACGTGCTCGCGCGCATCGAATCCGGCCACCTCGCCGCGTTCCGCTACTGCTCCGCCGACGGCACGCCCGCCAAGGGGTTCCCGGAGAACCCGAACGGCTCGCTGAACGACATCGCGGGCATCTGCGACGAGAGCGGCCGTATTTTCGGCCTCATGCCGCACCCGGAAGCGTTCCTGTCGCCGTTCAATGCGCCCGACTGGCAGACGGCGAAGCTCGAAGGCAGGCTCCCCGAATGGGGCGAAGGCCGCGTGATCTTCGAGAACGCCGTGCAGTTCGCGGCTTCCTGCCTCTGATCCCGCCGGCCTCGCATTCCGCGCGGAAAGGACGTCTCCGGCACCTCTTCCGAACCGGTTTTTCCGTTTCCGCGAAAACGCGTATTTGCGCGAAAAAGCGGTGTGGAGCCGTCATTTTTCGGGAAAAAAACGGAAAATGATTTGAAGAATCGGAAAAACGGGTTATATTAAAACGTTTAACTTTAGTCAAAAATACAAATTCACACATACACCTGCAACCAGGAGAACAAGAAATGTACGCAGTAATCAAAACCGGCGGCAAGCAGCTGAAAGTCCAGGAACAGGACGTCGTCGCCGTTGAACGCATCGAAGGCGAAGTCGGCGCGAAGATCACGTTTGACGAAGTTCTTGCCAAGGGCGAAGGCGCGGACCTCACGGTCGGCACCCCGCTTGTCGAAGGCGCCAAAGTCGAAGCCGAGATCGTGGAACAGTTCCGCGGTCCGAAGCTGATCGCATTCAAGATGAAACGCCGCAAAGGCTGCCGCAAGCGCAAAGGCCACCGCCAGGAACTCACCCAGGTGAAGATCCTGTCGATCGCGTGAAAGAGACCTTGCTTTTATGAAATATGACTCGAACGGAGCTCTGCTCGAAACCGACATTCCCGAACTCCCGCGACCCCATCGGGGTAAGGTGAGAGACGTTTACGATTTAGGGGATTCCCTTTTATTTATCGCGACCGACCGCATCAGCGCGTTTGACTGCGTGATGCCGAACGGCATCCCTGACAAGGGACGCGTCCTGACGCAGATGTCGCTGTTCTGGTTCGATTATATTTCGTGGGCGCAGAATCATCTGCTCTGCTCCGAGGTCAGCGACTACCCGAAAGTGCTTCGGAAGTACGACAAGGACCTCGAAGGGCGTTCGATGATCGTGCGCAAGGTCAAGCCGATCCCGATGGAGTGCATCGTGCGCGGCTACCTGACCGGCAGCGCCTGGAAGGAATACAAGCGTTACGGCACCGTCGGCGGCTACGAAGTCCGCGATGACTACCGCCTGTCCGAAAAGCTTGACAAGGCGCTCTTCACCCCCTCGACGAAAGCCGAGGAGGGCCACGACGAAAACGTGACGTTCGAAGAAGCCTGCGACCTCATCGGCGAAGAAAAGGCGGAATGCCTCGCCGATTTCTCGCTGCGCATCTACAAGGACGCCGCCCAGCACGCGGAACGCTGCGGGATCATCCTTGCCGACACCAAGTTCGAGTTCGGCGAACTCGACGACGGCGAGATCATCCTGATCGACGAAGTGCTGACCCCGGATTCCAGCCGCTTCTGGCCGAAGTCCGAATACGTGCTCGGCAGCAACCCGCCCAGCCTCGACAAGCAGTTCGTGCGCGACTACCTCGAATCGCTTGACTGGGACAAGACGCCCCCGGCGCCCGAACTGCCGCAGGACGTCGTCGCGAAGACCCGCGAGAAGTACCTCGGCGCCCTCAAGGCGCTCAGCGGCCGTTCGTTATAATCGCAGCATCGCTGTTTCCGGAGCCGGAGTCCCTGACAGACCCGGCTCCGTTTTATCTGAAATAAGTTCGTTTTCTCCGCCCTGGCGGGGGGAAGGGAGTTCATCATGGCACAGGAACCGTGCAGCAGTTCGGTCGGGATCGTCCAGCCCTCCGACTATCTTTTCGAGGAAGAACTCCCCCTCGATTGCGGACGCAGCCTGAAAGGCGTGGTGATCCGCTACGAGACCTACGGCACGCTCTCGCCCGAGGCGGACAACGCTGTTCTGGTCGAACACGCCCTCTCCGGCGACGCCCATCTGGCGGGCTACC
>JAEEQO010000028.1 GCA_016285335.1 Victivallales bacterium
CGCGAAGGCCTCCCGCCGTTCCTGGCGGACCAGCCCGCCCCGCTGGCGGAGTTCGAACGCATCTGCGCCGTGCGCCGCCCGCTGTTCCGCGAGGCCGCCGACGCCGTGCTGGAACTGCCGGAAGTCCTCCCCGTCGAGGAGGCGATCGACCTTTTCCTCACCGTCCTTGAATCGAAAGTGATTTCCAAATGAGCTCCAACACCTTCGGCACCCTGTTCCGCGTCACTACCTTCGGCGAATCCCATGGAGCCGCACTCGGCTGCGTCATCGACGGCGTTCCTGCCGGGCTCCCGGTCGACTTCGAAGCGCTCGAACGCGAACTCGCCCGCCGCAGGCCCGGCCAGTCGGACGTGACCACCCCGCGCAAGGAGGCCGACGCGCCCGAGATCCTGTCCGGCGTGCTGGACGGCGTCGCCACCGGCGCCCCGATCGCCATTCTGTTCCGCAACACGAACCAGCACAGCTCCGACTACGATTCCATCAGGGACCTGTTCCGCCCCGGCCATGCCGATTTCGCGTGGGAAAGCAAGTTCGGATTCCGCGACGCGCGCGGCGGCGGCCGCACCTCGGGCCGCGAAACGGTCGCCCGCGTGGCAGCCGGAGCCATCGCGAAAATGCTCCTCGCACGGCACGGCGTCACCGTCCGCGCCTGCGCCCTCGAAATCGCCGGCATCAAAGCCGGGACCGTCGACTGGGACCAGGTCGAACGCAACGCCGTGCGCGCCCCGGACGCCGAAGCGGCAGTCCGCATGACGGACGCGGTGAACGCCGCCCGGACCGACCATGACAGCGTCGGCGGCGTGATCCTCTGCGAAGCGCTCGGTCTCCCTGCCGGACTCGGCGAACCCGTATTCGACAAGCTGGACGCCCTCACCGCGCACGCGATCCTTTCCATCGGCGGCGTGAAGGGGATCGAGTTCGGCGCGGGATTCGAAGCCGCCGCCATGCGCGGCAGCGCGCACAACGACCCGATCCTCCCCGGCGGCAAGTTCGCCACAAACAACGCCGGCGGCGTGCTCGGCGGCATTTCGAACGGCGACGTCTTCACGTTCCGCTGCGCCGTCAAGCCAACGGCGTCCCTCGCCCGGCCGCAGAAGACCGTCGACCGCACCGGACAGCCCGCCGAGATCACCACGCCCGGACGCCACGACCCGTGCCTCGTACCGCGCATGGTGCCGGTCGTCGAGGCGATGACCGCCATCGTGCTTGCCGACCTCATGCTTCTTGCTAAAAACTCCCGCCTCGCCTGATCGTGCAAAAAAAAGCCGGGGCGCAGAGCAAATCGTCCGCGCCCCGGTGAAACATTCAAGAGAGAGGGAAATGCCCTTACGGCGCATCCTCCACGGTCGCCGTCACGAAGAGCAGCGTGAGCATATCCGGCTGGTACGCGGGATTGCTGATGCGCGCCGCCAGGACCGGCTTTCCGACCTCAAGATACAGCGCCTGACGGAACGCCGTCGTGTCGATCATGGGGAGTTTCAGCAGCCCCGTGTCGATCTCCGGACCGGTCTGCTGCTGCGACTGCGGGCGCGCATAACGGTCCTGCTGCACCACGATCACGGGCGCCGCAGGTTCGCCGAAGAACGAATAACCGTAGTTTCGCCAGCCCGTCTGCGCGACCTTCTCGAACCGGTAATCCAGGCGCACAATATTGCCGTCGTTGAGCACGCGGGCGGCGGCCTTCAACGTGGTCCCGGTCCAGATCGCCTCGCTGTTTATCGGGATCGCCGGGACGCCGTAATCCTGCGCGGGGATCCATTTCAGCGGCACGAACTGCGTTTTGGCGTTGAGCTGGATGGTCACGGGTTCCTGCGAGGGGATCACGCGGAACGACGGGCTGTAGAGGTCGCGGAGCTGGTTGCTCTTGGAAAGTTTCTCCAGGATGGTTTCGGCGGGAAGCCCCGGGCAGCCGTCGGTCCCTCCGGCGGCCATGAGGTCGGTCCACTTCGCCCGCACGATCTGGAAATCCAGCCGCACGAGCTTGTTTTCGCTGCCCTCGGCGGGCACGAGGCGTTCCGGCATCGGCAGCGCCTTGGTGAAGAACACGTGCAGGGTCCAGGCGTTGCTGGTGGAGGATTCCGCGACGATCATCGGCTTGCCTTTGGTGGCGGTCAGCGCGTTCGAGAACGAATTGTCGTCGAAGATGGGCGACTGACCCTCGCCCCAGTCGCCGTAGTCGGTGTTCGTGAAGCCGCTCAGCTTCCGCAGGGACGACTCCATCGAGAAAATGCGCGGCGGACGGATGTCGAGGAAAAACTCGTTGCCGACGGTCGTGGGATCGCCGAAGAACGGCAGGATGCTCGCAAGGTTGTTGCAGGAGTTGTCGAAATCGCCGGGACCGTATCCGCCGTCATCCTCCTCTTCATCGTCCTCGCCGTCCCCGCCGTCCTCGCCGTCGTCGCCGTCCGCATTGTCATCGCTGTTCGCATCGCCGGAATCGGCGGCATTGTCGTCGTCACCGTCGTCCGCGGCAGAATCCCCGCCGTCCCCGGAACCGCTCCCGTCGTTCGGCAGGATGTAGAAATCGGGGAAGAACTCGGTGCGCGACATTTTGAACTCGACGGGCGTGCGGGCGGCGGAATACCCGGCGGAGAACCCGATGACGCGGTAGCCGCCCGCCTTGTAGATCGCGGGCAGGAGCTCGTCGGACGGCTTGGAATCCTTCGGAAGGCCCATGGACGCGGCGGCCTCCGCCAGAGTCTTCTTCGGCACGGTGATGACCTGATATTCGAAATACTCGTACGCATCGTCGCCGCCGAAAACAGCCGGAGCGGCCCCGACGTCGGCAGCGGCGTCTCTTTTCCCGCCGGAGAGGGGCGCATCCTGCCGGGAAGACGGTTTTGCCTGTCCGGCCCCGGCGAGGGAAGCCGTGCCTTTTTCCGTTGCATCGGCGGGATTCGAGGCGGAGGCCGTTTCCTTCGCGTCGGAGGGCTGCGCTTCCGAACCGGGATCCGTGGCGGGAACGGCGGCGGGCGTCGGGTTCGAAGCAGTCCCTTCCGCAACAGGCTTCTCTGTGGCGGCTTTTTCCGCAGCGGCTTTTTCCGCGACGGCGGCGGCAGTGATCTCCGCAAGGGCGGAGGCGGGGATCCCCGCCTCGACGATAATGTCCATCTCAACGATTTCTTCAGCCTCGGCGACAGCGTTCGCCTCGCCGGGATCGTTTTCCGCAATGCCTTCGATTTCCTCCATGGGTGCGCGGTCCCCGGACAATGCGTTCTTCCCGGCCGGCCCGAACTTCCTCAGGCCGAGGAACACGGCAAGGAAGCAGAGGATCAGGACCACAACGAACAAGATCAGTTTGACGACGGGATTTTTCATGGATGCCGACCTTTCCGTCCCCGCCCGGCCGCCGACGCGGACGAGGATCATGAATTGTTAAAAAGTCCCGCAAACGAAAGGGAAACGAAGTCTTCCGGGACCGTTGCTTTTTATTGAGACGGAACCGCCATGCCGGGGGCACAACCACCCGGACCTGCCAAGTTTGAGCCATGGGCGAACCATGGGCCGCCGGACTAGTGAATCTATCCCACTATGGCGATTCCGATTTCAAAAAGGTATCACCATTTCGGAAAAAAGTCAACCCTTTTATTAGAAAAAAGCGAAAAAAATGAAAGCCGGCGGATTCGGGTCCGTCGGCTTTCGGTGCAAATCAGGATTCAAGATTCCCGGCCTTACTTCGTCTTGACGGGCTTTGCCTCTTTCACGACGAGCAGGACGGGGTACAGGGAATCGGAATCCGGCACGCTGTACATGGTGCCGGTGAGGACCGTCGGAGCATCGGTCAGAGCCATGTCCGCGGGGAGCGCCACGGCGATCGCCTCGCCGTCGTTCCTGCCGTACGCGGTGGCTAAGACGCTGGATTCGCGGCCTTCGAACTCGACAGACGGGGCGGCCGCACCGGATTCATTCGCGCGGATGCCGGCGACTTCGAAATGCGCGAGCTTGCCCGCGAAATGAAGTCCGGTCTTCTTTTCCGGGTCGATCTTCACCTTCTGGAACGACAGCTCGGCGGGACGGTCCGCCATATGCGGCTCCAGGACCAGGATGGCGCCGACCACGATCGCGCCGGAAAGGAGAGTGGCGGGCAGGCCGACGGCGAGCCACTTCATGAACGTGACATGCGAGGCGGACGGACGCTTTTCGAGCATGCCGAGCGCCACGATGTTCGCCGTGCTGCCGATCATGGTGATGTTGCCGCCGAAGCACGCGCCGAACAGGAGCGCCCACCACAGCGGGAAGTCCTTCACGTTCTGGGAGAGCTGTTCGATCACGGGGCAGAACGCCGCCACGAAGATCACGTTGTCGACGAACGCGGACCCGACGGCGGACGAGAAGAAAATGAACGGGACAAGCTCGTACGGGCTGGTGCCGCAGACCTTGGAGAACCCGTTCGCCATCACTTTGTCGACCTCGGTGTATTCGAGCGTACCGGCCACGGCGAAGAGCAGCATGAAGAAGATCAGCGTCCACCAGTCGACTTCGCGTTCGATGTAGTAGCGCGCGCGGTTCTGCTTGATGATCATGACGATGCCGGAGCAGATCAGCGGGGCGATGATGAGCACGGTGTTCTTCGGGAGGCCGAGCAGTTCCTCGGTCGGGTGGTGGGAGGCGATGGCGCACACGGTGCAGATCAGGAGGATCAGGCCGGGCTTGTACGGCACTTTCACGCGCGGGGCCAGCGAAAGCCCCTGCGCCAGGCGGCTCTGCAGGCTCTCGTCGAATTTCTTCAGGTCCTTGCGGAAGATGAAGAGGAGCAGCGCGATCACGGCGAACAGCGAAACGAGCATGATCGGGAACGACCACAGCATGAAGTCGCCGAACGTGAGGCCGCCCTTCGTGCCGATGTAGATGCCGACCGGGTTGCCCATCATGGTGCCCGAGCTGCCGATGTTCGTGGCGAGCACGGCGATCAGGATGTACGGGGTCGGGTTCAGTTTCAGGCGGTCGCACACCTGGAAGATCAGCGTGGAAATGAAGATGATGGACGTGACCTCGTCCACGGCGCACGCGAGCAGCGCGGACGCCACGCTCGTGACCGTGATGAACTTCATGCCGGACAGGTTCGGCATTTCCACGATCAGCTGCACGATCCACGTGAAGAAGCCGAGGTCGCGAAGCGCGCCCACGATGACCATCATGCCGACCAGGAAGAGGATGACTTCCAGCGAGGACGACTGCACGAAGTGCGGGATGTCCAACGAGCCGGTGAAGATCAGGACCGACAGGCCGAGGAACGCCAGCGCCAGACGGAATTTCCAGAAGAACAGCGTGCCCATGATGAGGCCGATGAAAACGCCGCAGGCGACAGCCTGATGCGACTCGAGCGCGTGGGAGAAAAAGCCGCCCAGCCCCACGGTCAGGCTCACGGCAAGCAGGATCATGAAACGCGAAACAAAGTATTTGACGGAAATGGAGGAGGATTCTTCCGACATGGTATCAATACCTTTCTATAGGTTAATCTCGTTTTCGGTGCGCGGCGCTTATTCCCAGAAGAACTTCGCGCAGAATTCACGCAGGGAGACCAGTCCGGCAAGACGGCCGGTCCTGTCCGTAATGATCAGCTGCGACTGCTTCTGTTCCAGGAAGAGCTTGGCCAGCTGGATCGCCGGGACGTCTTCCGAAACCGGCTCGCCCAGTTCCTGCATGATGTCGGAGACGCGCGTGTCGCTGGCGCTCTTCAGCAGGTCGACGAACGGCTGGAAGCGGTAGATCGGGGAAAGGTTCTCCATCCACAGGAGGTGTTCGGGCAGGCAGTACGTCAGGATGTCCTTCAGCGACGCCACGCCGCGCAGGTCGCCCACGGAGTCGACCACGGGGAGCGAATAGCTCTGCGTGGTGGCGAAGATGTCGATCGCCTCGCGGATGGTGTCGGTCTCGTGCAGCGGCGTGAAGTCGGTCCGCATCACGTCCTTCGCCAGCAGGTATTCCGGCATCCGGATCTTGCCCGTCGCGAAGAACGAGGTCACGTCGGCCGGGGTCTTCAGTTCGGCGACCTTGCGGATGCTCGCGGGATCGGAGAACGACTTCGCCAGCATGGACATGACCTGAAGATGCAGGTTCGGGTCTTCGAGCGGGGAGAGGATCAGCACCATCACGTGAACGAACACGTTCATATTCAGGGATATGACCTGCGTGGTCAGATCCTTGCCGCCGTAACTGATGCCGTGCGGGCTGCATGCGATGGCGATCATCGGGGCTTCGAGGCCGGGCAGACGCGCGTGCGGCACGGCAAGGCCGGGAGCGACGATGCAGGGGAAGACTTTTTCGCGTTTCTCGATCTCGGCGCGGGCTTCCTCGACGTTGAGCTGGGGGAAATGCCGTTTCAGCATATCAAGCAACAGGTCGATGACCTTGGCGCCGTCGGATTCCGTCACGCCGCAGGCGATGTTGTTCGCAAAAAGAAAGTCCGAAAACTCGTTCTTCGTTTCACTCATGGCGGGGATAACCTCCTTGGTCGTTCCATGTGATAGAAAAAAAATGAAATCTTATATAAATAGCACAAAATTCAGAAATTACAAGTCAAAGTACGTTCTTTTTTCCGACTTTTTCACGTTCGCGGCGTCCGCTCATAAAAACTTTCCGCATTTTTTCGCGTTTTCCGCTTCAGCCGCTTGAAAAACATGTTGAAAAGCAGTATATTAAAAGATTGATTCGTCTCAAAAAACCAGTTTCAGGAGTCTTTGCTCTTATGATTACGAAAAAGAACCTCGTCCTGCTCGGCCCGCCCGGCGCGGGAAAAGGCACCCTCTCCGATCCCCTCATGGCCCAGGAAAAGCTCGCCCACATCTCCACCGGCGAAATCCTCCGCGGCGAAGTCGCCGCCGGCACCGAACTCGGCAAACAGGCCGAAGCGTGCATGAAGTCCGGCAAGCTCGTCCCCGACCAGGTCGTCGCCGACATGGTCGCCGCCCGCCTCGCCACGCCCGAATGCGCCAACGGATTCATCCTCGACGGCTTCCCGCGCACGGTCGCCCAGGCCGAACTCCTCGAAGACGCCATGAACAAGATCGGCATGAAGCTCAACGCCGTGATCCTGTTCGAGGCCCCCGAAGATCTCCTCCTTCAGCGCCTCACCGCCCGCCTCACCTGCAAGAAGTGCGGCGTCGCGTTCAACAAGCTCTTCGCCCCGCCCAAACAGGAAGGCGTCTGCGACCGCTGCGGCGGCGAGCTCATTCAGCGTGCCGACGATTCTCTCGAAACCGCGAAGAACCGCCTCAAAGTCTACCACGAACAGACTGCCCCCCTCATCCAGTTCTACGAAGGGAAAGGCTGCCTCGCGCGCATCGACTCCTCTCTCCCGGTGAGCGAAGGATTCGCTGCGCTGCTCGCGCTGCTGAAGTGATTTCCGGGATCCCTGTATGCGCATGCTGAAACGACGCAATTTCGTGATCCACACGCCCGAAGAGATCGTCCGCATCCGCGAGGCCGCGCGCGTTACGGCGCTCGCCCGCGAAGAGATCGCCGCACTGGCTCACCCCGGCATGACGACGCTCGAGCTCGACGAACTCGCCGGAGCCGTGATCCGCGCCACGGGCGGCGTCCCGACGTTCCTGAACTACAACGGCTTCCCGCGCAACATCTGCATTTCCGTGAACGACGTCGTGGTGCACGGCATCGCCAGCGAAAAGTGCGTTCTGAAGGAAGGCGACATCGTGAGCGTGGACGTCGGCGTGACCCTGAACGGCGGCATCGGCGACACGGCGAAGACCGTGGTCGTCGGGAACAAGCCCACCTCGAAGGACATCGAACGCCTTCTCGCCGGAACGGAAGAGGCGCTTGAAGCGGGCATCGCCGCCGCGAAACCCGGCGGGCATGTGGCGGACATCTCCCGCGCCGTCGCGAAAGTCGCCGACCACTACAAGCTCGGCATCGTCCGCGACCTCGTCGGACACGGCTGCGGCACGCGGCTCCACGAGCCGCCCGAAGTCCCGAACTTCGTCACCACCAGCGAGGGCCCCGTCCTCGCGCCCGGCATGGTCCTCTGCATCGAGCCCATGCTGAACCTCGGCACGGCACGCGTCTACGTCGAAAAGGACCAGTGGACGGTCCGCACGGCGGACGGGCTGCCGTCAGCGCATTTCGAACACATGATACTGATTACTGAAACAAATACGGAGGTCTTAACACGTGTCTAAAGACGTTCTCAAAGTCGAAGGCGTCGTCCGCGAACTGCTCCCCAACACCATGTTCCGGGTCGAACTTGAAAACAAGCATATCGTCCTTGCCCATATCAGCGGCAAGATGCGGCTCCACTTCATCCGCATCCTCCCCGGGGACACCGTAACGCTCGAAATGTCGCCCTACGACCTGACGAAAGGCAGAATCATCTTCCGCCAGAAATAACGTCCGCGGCCGTTTTCCAATCGAAACCGCACAAAACCAGCCCTGGGCGAACACTCCGGGCATGTCCATACTTTTGATTTCTTATCAACCAAAACCAATAAACGCCCCTCGCGGGCAGGAAAGGAAAATCCACTATGACCAAACGTGACCTTGTCGTCAAAATCTCCGCTGACACCGGCCTCATCCAGACCGAAGTCGCCAGCATCGTCCAGAAGACCCTCGACTACATCGCCGACGAACTCGCCGCCGGCCGCGACATCGAACTGCGCAACTTCGGCGTTTTCGAAATCCGCGTCCGCAAGGGCCGCAAGGGCCGCAACCCCAAAGTGCCGCAGATCACCGTCCCGATCCCGGAGCGCAAAGTCGTCAAATTCCGCGCCGGCAAGGAACTCAAGGACCGCGTCGCCAGCCTCAAGATCGACTGATCCCGGAGAATCCGTCCCATGCCGAAAATTGCTCCGCCTCCCGGAGTGAGCGACATCTTCCCGGACGAGGCAACAGCCTGGCTCCAGCTCGAATCCGCCGCCCGCAAAGTCTTCGGACTTTACGGGTTCGGCGAGCTCCGCACACCCATTTTCGAGTTTACCGAAGTGTTCCAGCGCGGACTCGGCGGCGAAACCGAAGTCGTCCAGAAAGAAATGTATACCTTTGAAGACCGCGGCGGCAGGAGCCTCACGCTCCGTCCCGAAGGAACCGCGGGCGTCATGCGCGCCCTCGCCGCCACCGACGCCGCCAACGGCGTCGAACACCGCGTCTTCTACATGGGCCCGATGTTCCGCGGCGAACGCCCCGCGGCCGGCCGCAAACGCCAGTTCCACCAGGTCGGCGTCGAAAACGTGGGCCGTCCGGCCTCGCCCGGACTTGATGCGGAAGCCATCGCCATGCTCTGCCATTTCCTCGAAGAGATCGGCATCACGGGATTCAACCTCCTCATCAACACGCGCGGCGTACCGTCCGACCGTCCCGCCGCCGAACAGGCCCTCGCGGAGCATTTCCGCCCGCATCTCGCCGAGATGTGCGAAGACTGCCGCGCCCGCATCGACCGCAACGTCTGGCGCATCCTGGACTGCAAGCAGGCATGCTGCCGCCCGTTCATCGAATCCGCGCCCGATCCCGCACAGTTCTTCAGCGAGGAATCCCGCGCCTATTTCCAAAAGGTCTGCGACCTGCTCACGGAACAGGGCATCCCGTTCACGGTCGACCCGCGCCTCGTGCGCGGCCTCGACTACTACGTCCACACGGTCTTCGAGCTCACACATTCCGGACTCGGCGCTCAGAACGCCATCGCGGGCGGCGGCCGTTACGAGCTGACACTCCCCGGTCTCAACAAGCCGATCCCCGGCGTCGGTTTCGCCGCCGGCATGGAACGCCTTCTGATCGTGCGCGACGCGCTCGGCGTGACGCCGCCTCCGGCGCCCGTTCCGAAGCTCTATCTGGCTTCGCTCGGGGATGCGGCGCTCGCGTTCAACACCGCGTTCGCCGCGAAGCTCCGCCACGCGGGCGTCTCCGCCGCCATCGACTACGATGCGAAGAGCATGAAGTCCCAGATGCGCGCGGCCGACCGCATGAAAGCGGAATACGTGCTCGTGATCGGCGATTCCGAACTGGAAGCGAAGTCCGCCAAGCTCAAACACATGGCGGACGGACGCGAGATCCCGGTGACTCTTTCCCTCGACGGCGTGCTTTCCGCGCTTGCCGCCGACGCGGAAACGAAGTGATCCGGCAGACAACTCTTTTTCGGCTCAGAGCCGCGGGATTCGTCCTGCGGCTTTTTTCTTTTCGACTGAGCTCCCCTCCCCGGCATCTTCTGCAAGGACGCACCTCCCGCGTCATAAACGTTCTGCCGGGAGTCGACCTCCCGGAGCCAGTCTCTCCGCCGACGCGAGCACGTTGTCGCGGGAACGATCCCCCTGCCCTACTTCTTTTCCCGCGACTGTTTTTCCGCCTTTTCCTTTTCGGATTCCAGACGGTCGATCTCGTCGGCGTCCTCGTCCGTGAAGGCGTTGATGATCATGTTCGGGAAGAGCGTGATCAGGTGTTTCGCGTTGTCCGTGAAGAAATGCGAGATGGATTTGCCGTAGGACACCTTCGGGTCGAGGATGTTTCCGTTCAGGTAGAACGGCCAGAAGAAAAGCGCGAACCTGCTGAGCGTCTCCAGGTCGGCCTCCCCCTCGCCCGCGAGGTCGATCGAGCCCCGCGCGGAATACGATTCCAGCTGGTCGCCCTCGAGGAACAGCTCCTTCAGGTCGATGACGCCTTTCCGGACGGACAGCTCGACTCTGCCGCTTTTGAACTCGACCGGAGCCTCGCCGGAGATCATGTCCATGAGCGAGCCCGCGGTCGCCAGACGCAGCGCGCGGCGGAGCACGTCGCCGGGCACGTAGTCGATGAGGCGCGGCACGCTGACGAGCGGCAGCAGCAGGATGTTCAGGAAGAGAGAACGGTCGCGCAGGGAAGTGCGGAGCGAAACGTCCTCCAGCTCGGCCTTGCAGTCCGCCTGAAGGTTCTGCGCGAGCGCCTCCGTCGTGAAGCCCTCGCCGCGCACGTTCGCCTTCAGGTGCTTCACGAATCCGTGCAGCCCGTGCGGGATCTCGGGATTGTCGTCCGTGGCAAGGAACGCCGCGAAGCTCTTGTCGAACGGAATGGTGTTCAAATCCGCCTCGACTTCGAACGGCCAGGAACCGTTCTTCACGCGGATCTCCGCAGAGGCCGTCCCGGACACGTCGCCGGAAAACACCGCGTGCGGCACCAGGATCGCCGGATCGTCGCCGTCGCGCATTTCCAGCAGCCCCGCCGCGGAGAAGATCAGCGAGTGGTTCCGCGTGTAAATGCCGTGCAGGTCCAGCTCGAACGTCTTGTCGAAGAGAGACAGCGCGGTCTTCTCCATCCCCGGATCGGTGTTGTGGTTGTACCGGAAATACGACACTGCGAACGGCAGGTCCAGCGAACTGGAAACGAACTTCGGAAGCGCGTCCTCGCCGTTCCGGTAGAGGTACCGCCCGGAAACATGGTCCTCTCCGTCCGCGTCAGCCAGCCGGATCGCGACGTCGCCGAAGAGCTCGCCTTCCGTCCAGAGCAGTTCGCCGTCGATCCGGCCGTTCAGCTCGGGGAACCGGTATTCCTCCGGCTCGTCCGACTGAAGCCGCAGACGGTTGACGGCAAGTCCGCCCGTCCAGCTCAATTTCCGGAAATCGCGTTCCGCATTGAACTCGATCTCCCCGGCGGTGTCCAGGTCCTCGAAATAGAAACTGCGCTGGACGCCGTACCCGATCAGATACAGGAATTCCGGCCCGAACCGGACCTCGGGAAAGTTCATGCGGGTACGGCATTCGTCCGCCAGGTCGACCGAACCCGATCCGCTGGCGAAAAGCGTCGGACGCGCCTGGCGGTCCCGGATGTCAACGTTCAGTTCAGGAAAGACCAGGAACGCTCTGTCGCGGTTGAGCTGGAACGACCCGTTGGCGCCGAGACGCGCCAGCTCGCGCGGTTTGCCGTCGAGCAGGACGGTCAGGTCGGCCCCGACGAGTTTTCCCTCACCGCCGATCACGGTCCCGTCCTCGCTGACGGAAATATCGAACTCGGACGACAGAACGCCGCCCGCGGGCCGGAAATCGTCGCTCTCGCCCAGCAGCGGCTCCCAGAACGAGACCGGCAGGGAGACCGTCTTCAGCGTAAGGTCCAGCGGCACGCGCACGAATGCGCCGCCTTCCCAGAGGAACGCGGAACGGCTCTGAACGGAGACCGTGCCGTCCCCGTTGTCAAGTTCCGCGCGGGCTCCGGTCAGCGAAATGCGGGACTCCGCGGAATCGTACCGGAAATCCGCCGAGGCGGACGCGTTGAGAAAACGCAGGATCGGCAAATCGTCCCGGCTCGGGAAAAACTTGTGCTCCAGCTGGCGGGCGAGCACGTCGCTGAGCTTGTCGATCCCGATGCTGCCCGTGACCGCCGTCTCGCTGCCGCCGGACGCGGTCAGTTCCGCGTGGAAATCGTTTCCGGCCTTCAGTTCCAGCGCGCAGTCCAGCAGCCAGCCCCGGTCGTCCGGCGCCAGCCTGAAATCAGCGTCGCCGACCGCCTCCACCTCCAGGCTCTTTCCGTTCGTCCCCGTCAGCGCCAGATGCGACAGATGCGATACCTTGTGAAGCTTCGCCGCCATATTGACCAGGTCGAGCTCCAGCTCGGCGACGGCTTCGTGTTCGGCGTCGCGCAGATTGGCGTCGTCCAGGAAGACGCACATATCGGCGAGGTCCCGGCCGCCGAAAAGCTCGATCATGCGGTACGGATAGTAGTTCACCTCGCCGTTGAGCGAAGCGGTGCGGATGTTGTATTCTCCGGTGAACAGCGCGTTGCAGATCCGTTCCTCCCCGTCGAAAAAGTCCAGCCCGCAGCGCGAAACATGGAACGAGCGGATCCGGTTGACGCCGTCGGTCTCGAACGCCGCTTCCGCGTGGAACAGGCGCGCCTGCGTCTCCGCGTCCAGCAATTCAAGGTCGGCGCCGCCCTGAAGGAGGACTTTCTCCGGGTCGAGCTCGATATAATATGCTCCGTTCAGCGTCCGGCCGGCCGCGTCGAACGGCAGCACGGGGTCGTACGGCGTGAGGTCGACCGGTTTCGCGGTCGCAAGCGTCAGGCGCGCTTCCTGCGGATCCAGCGTATACGTGGCGTCCTCGTGCCGCACGAACTCGAACACGCCGCTCGTGCCGAGGTTGATCCGGTTTCCGTTCGGCCCGTTCAGATAGCCCGACAGGGAATCCAGCGTCACGCCGCCGGTCGCCAGGTCGAAGACCACGTTGCATTTCACCTCGGTCATCACGTCTCCGGGGATGCCGTGTCCGCGGCAGATGATGTCCGATCCCTGCGCGCTCGAACCGAACCGCAGCCGGAGTTTCTCCCCGTCGAGCGCAAGCGTCCCGAACACCTCGACAAGCGCGTTGTCCAGGCTCAGGTCAAGGTTTTTGTACTCCCATCGGTCCGGGTTTCCCCATTCGCCGCCGAACCGGATCGCGTCCAGCTCCGGCTCGTACTGCACGACCATGTCGGTCGATTCCATCGCGGGGAATTCCAGATGCGAATCCGGCAGGTCGATCACCAGAGGGCCGTTCCCCGCCGCGGACACGGTGACGTTGTCGCCGCCGCGGGAAGCCGTCGCCTTGATCCGTGCGCCGAGCTGGATGGACCGCTGCGGATCGCTCACGCGGAATTTCGCCCCGCAGACCAGCTGAGGCCGCGTCAGTGCGCCGTCCTCGAACGTCGCGTTCAGGTCGGAAAAGGAGATCACGCTCTGCACCGCGCCGGATTTCCAGCCGACTTCCGCGTCGAGCAGCGTCAGGTCCGCCATCCGCACGACCGGTTTCGATGCCTTGTTCCAGATCTTGTGGGAAAGCCGGCGGACCTTTTCGCCCGAGATCGGTTCGTCCGCCGGGTCGTTCTGCGCATCCGCATACCGGCTGAAATCCAGCGAGGCGCGGACGCCTTCGGCATGGACTTTCGACACGCGGACTTCCCGCAGCTCCCAGTTCTCCAGCTCGAAATCGTCCAGTTTCGCTCCGAAAGACTTCATTTCGATCCTTCCGCCGGGACATTTCACGGTCAGTCCGGTCAGGAAGATCTCGCGTTTCGGGATCGACACGATCACGCCGGGTTCGCCCACCACTTCCACGCCCGCGCACCAGGCTCCGAACGGCACGATCCACATATCGACGGTCATCAGAGCGAACGCGACGAGGAAGACCGCCAGGAGCGCGAGGAGCCCCGCCGTCAGGATGACGGCGTTCAGAAGCCGATAAAGGATGGAGCGTTTTTTCGGTCGTTTCGGTTCAGGCATTTGGGCGGGCGGCGCAGCAGCGGTTTCCAGGTCATATTCCCGTGTTCAAGGGGGATTTTCCCGGTAAAGACCGTCCGCACCGCTGGGTTGAGGAGGTTTGAGTAAAACAGACAAACTTAATTTACATCTTTTCTCCGTCTTTTTCAACCTCATAGTTTATGAAACAAATCTTATTTCTCCAAAATGGATGCGGCACGATCCCGTTTCGCCATCTGCCGGAAACGGTCGTTTCGCCCTGGAAATACGAACAAAAACTATGTTAAAAAAACTTTCTGTAACATGCGGACCTCATTTTTTAAGGATTATTTTTCGTAAAACCATGCCCTTTCATGGAAAAAGCGATTGACTTTTTCCTTTTCCGGGTGTATATTATTTATTCAATGGTTGAATTTATCCTTCACATAACCCGTTAATCCTAAAACATTGTGAGGTATCAAAATGGCCGCTAAGAAAACTGTCAAAAAAGAAACCGCCGCGAAGACCGCTCCCGTGAAAGCCGCTGCGAAGGCCGCTCCGAAGGCCGCCAAGGCCGCTCCGAAAGCCGCTCCGAAAGCCGCCAAGGCCGCTCCCGTCAACTCCAACGATCCGGAAGAAAACATCAAGCGTTTCGCAAAGACCTCGCTCGCGATGAACTTCGTGAAGGCCCACAACGGCGCCTGGAATCACACCGACTGGCTGAACTTCCTCCGCGAAGTCGAAGAAAAGGGCTATTTCCCGATCGACACCGACCGCGTCGGCCTCATCCTCGAGGACAAGAAGAAAGCCTTCTTCTCCAAGTAATCCGGTCTTATCCGAATCGCTTACTCTCATGAGACTCCCCCGCATTGCCCTGACCATGGGCGATCCGGCGGGCATCGGACCTGAGATCGCCGTCCGGCTCGCGCGTGCCGTCGCCGCCGGGAAGACCTCCCCCGCGGAAGTCCTCCTCTATGGCGCGCCCGACGTCATCGACGAAGCCGTGCGGCGTTTCGCTCCGGGGTTCAGCCCGCGGGTCGTTCCCTGCTCCGACCTCAAATTCTCGCAGATGCACCCCGGCAAACTGGATGCACGCTGCGGGTTGGCCGCGCTTGAATGTTTCCGCACCGCCACGCTCGACGCCGTCGCGGGCAAGGTCGACGCTATCGTCACCTGCCCCATCAACAAGGCGGCGGTCAATCTGGCGGGGATCCCGTTCACCGGGCACACCGAGCTTCTCGCCTCGCTCTGCGGCGTCCGCGATTTCGTGATGATGCAGTCCGCGGGCGACCTGCGTGTCGTCTTCGCCACCACGCACATCCCGCTGGCGCAGGTGCCGTCCGCCGTCACGTTCGACCGGATCGTGACCGTCACGCATCTGCTCCGCGACGCCATCGTGGCCGAGGGCATCGCCCATCCGAAGATCGCCGTCGCCGCGCTCAATCCGCACGCCGGAGAGAACGGCAACATGGGGCGCGAAGACGAGGAAGTCGTGAAGCCCGCCGTGCGCGCGCTCGCGAGCGAGGGCATCCTCATTCAGGGTCCCTTCCCGCCCGACACGCTTTTCATCGAGAGCATCCGCACGAAGTTCGACGGCATCGTCTCCATGTACCACGACCAGGGGCACATCCCGTTCAAGATGCTCGCGTTCGACCGCGGCGTGAACTCCACGCTCGGGCTCCCGGTCATCCGCACCAGCGTCGACCACGGCACCGCCTTCGAGATCGCGTGGAAAGGCTCCGCCTCCGTCGGCAGCCTCACCGCAGCCTTCGAGATCGCCTGCAAACGCGCCGTTTCCCGTATCGCAAACGCCTGACAACCCACCCAACCCGTTCCCGCTTATGTTCGAACTCGACATCACACGCGATTTCTCCGCCGCGCACAGGCTTGTCGGATACAACGGCCTCTGCTCCGCGCTGCACGGCCACAACTGGACCGTCCAGGTCTTCATCCGCGCCGAAAAGCTCGACGAAATCGGCATCGCCGCCGACTTCACCGTCATCAAGCGCGAACTGACCGCCGTCCTCGCCGAATACGACCACAAATATCTCAACGAGCTGCCCGATTTCGAAGGCATCAACCCCACCAGCGAGAACATCGCGCGCATCCTCTTTGAAAAGCTTGATGCCGCGATCAGGATCCCCGGCGTCTCCCTCGACCGCGTCCGCGTCTGCGAATCCCCGACCTCCGGCGCGACCTACATCCCCGACCGGAAAAACGCCTGACCGGGCACAAAGATCCCCGGACCGGCATCCATTCATCCACTTCATTCTGAACTCCGAACTCCGACCCGTTCATCCGGGCCGGAGTTTTTTTGTCTCCGAATCAGCTTCCCTTTTTATACTCCGTACTCCGTCCCGCTCATCCGGGCGGAGTTTTTTTGTCCGCAAATATGGCCTATATGACCTATTCGACCTATTCGACCTATTCGACCTATTCGACCTATTCGACCTATCACCCGTAAACCAACCGGTCGAACAAGACCGACCGTCGAACGGATTGCAAACGATATGCTGACGACGTGAATGCCGTCCGCCGTCCCCCTTTTCCTGATCTCCGTTTTCCCGCCCGTTTCCCTTTTTGATCTGTTGTCAGGCGGAAGAGTCCAGTCCGCCGTGCACATACGAAAAAGCCCCCGCATCCGTTTGAGGCGGATGCGGGGACCGCTGTTGGTTGTTGGTTAGACCAACTACGCCATCAGGCTTGGCTTACGCCAGCTTGGCGATGTTCTGCCAGGAGGACTTGTCGTCGAGCTGGTAGTCATCGGTCAGACCGAACGAGGAGCCGAGAGCCAGGACGTCTTCGTTCTGGCCGAAGCTCAGCGTATCGGCGACCAGTGCATCGCTGTTGGAGGCGGCGCCGAGGACTTCCACGTTGTAGTACGCCGTGTGGCCGGCGTTCTTCGTCGCGTTCGTCGACTTGGCCATGATGTAGTAGGAGATGCCCTGAGCGGCTGCTTCCGCATCGGAGAGGAATGCAACGTCCTTCGTCGAGGTGAATTCTCCGGCCTGCTTGAGAGTCAGGGTCTGGAGAGCCTTCGTCGAGTACTTGCCGTTCTTGAGCGTCACCTGGTACACAACGAACTTCGCGGCATCGGAGGCGGAGACCTTGAACTTCAGGCTGGCGGCGGCAGAGCCGGCCTTGATCTGCCTGTAGTCAGTGTCGTCGCCGAAACCGACGTAGTTCGTGTAGCCAGTCTTGCCGGTGGCATTTTCAGCGTCGATCTGCAGATCGCCAGCAACGAGCGTCTGGGCCTCGGCAAGAGTCGTGTTGATCGACTTCTTGTCCTTGGCGAGCAGCCAGTTGTTGCCGTCCGTGTACAGGACGCCGCTGTCAGCGTCAGTGAAGAACGTGGTCGCGTTGCCCTTCGGGTCGACGTCGTTGATCGCAACGTTGTAGAACGCTTCGTTGCCCTTCTTCGCATTGGTCGACTGGACGGAGACGAAGTACTCTTCGTTAGCGGCCTTCAGCGGGAGCTTGTACGCAGCCGTTTCGGCGTAGTACACAGTACCCTGCTTCTTGAGGGTCGTGGTCTGGAGAGCCTTCATCGCGTACGTGCCCTTGGAGGCGTTGTACGTCACCTTGTAGAGGATGAACTTCGCGGCGTTCGTGGCAGTGACTTCGAAGCTCAGGCGGGCAGGACTGTCAACCGAGATCTTCTTGAAGTCAGCGGTGTCGCCGAAGCCGACGTAGTTCGTGAGGGTGACCGTGTTGCCGTTGATGACAACGTCGTGAGCCGTGCCTTCTTCGTCGAGCTGGACATCCGTGGTGGTGTCGTCGAGCACAACCGGAGCCTCATCGTTGTAGACGAGCGGATTGGCCTGTTTCTTGACCACCAGCGTGTCGTTCCAGCCGTTGTCGGCGTCGTTGTAGAAGTGGACGGCGTCGGCGTTGTTCTGCAGCTGCACGTTGTAGAAGCCATCGGTTGCCTTCGTGGACTGAACAGCCACGTAGTAGCGGGTCAGGGCGTCGCCCTTCTCCTGGATGGTCTCCTGCGCGAGCAGAGCGCCAGTGAAGCTGCCGGTGAAGACACCGTTGCTGGCCTTGAGGGTCGCGGTCTTGACGGCCTTCGCCGTGTACTTGCCCTTCTTGGAGCTGTAGGTCACCTTGTAGAGGGTGGCCTTGCCTGCGCCGGTCGCAGTGACCGTGAGCGCGAGCTTCGCGGGAGCATCGAGCACGACTTCGGTGTAGTCGACGACGTCCGTGGACTTGTTCACGAAGTTGGTGAAATCACCATCCACGACCGAGAACTTCTTGTCGACCTGGATCTTCTGTCCGAGCTCGGTGAGTTCGACCTGCGCGAGCGTCTCGTTGAGGACCGTCTTGGACTTGGAGACGAGCCAGTTGTTGCCCTTCTGATCGATGAACTGCGCACCATCATCCGGACCGTCGTCAACCTTGACGACCGTGAGGACGATAGCGTCGTCGATCACTTCGTACGCATAGCCGATTCCGTTGATCTCGATGCGCTTGCCGAGTTCCATCTGCTTATCCTGACCGTTGACCGTGAAGGTGATCGGGCCGGTGAACGCAGAGGCGTCGGTGGCGAGGACGTAGGTGGCTTCCTTGGTCGGCTCGGCGATCGCCAGCTTGTAGGTCGCGCCAGTGGCATCGACAAAGTCGAAGCCGCTGAACTGTGCGACTTCAGCCGTCGCGAACGCGGTGTCGAACAGGATGGTGCCTTTGACCGTGATCGGAGCATCGAACGCGGCAGTGCCGACGACGGTGGCTTCGGCGTTGACCGTGATGGTCTTGCTGTAGCCATCGGCGAAGGAGACCGTGCCGCCGAGGACATCGATGGTGCCGTCTTCGGTGACAGCCGCTTCGGCAGGAGCAAGAGTCGCGAACGCGTTGTAACCGATGGTCGCGCCTTCAGCGACAACCGCGCCGGCCGGCTGGTCGGCCCATTCGCTGTTGACGAACGCCTTGGTCAAGGTGGTCGGCTGCGGGCCAGGACCGACGGACTCGATCACGAGAGCGAGTTCGTTGTTGTCCGTGATGCCGAGCGCGTAGGTGAAGTCGCCAACCGTGACGGCTTCAGCGCCGACCGACAGCGTGACATCGCCGAACGCGACGCTGCTGGTGAACGCGGAGACGCCGGAGGCGAGCAGGTAGGTGCCCGCGGCCGGAGCAGCGGCGGTCAGCGTGTAGGTCGCAGTGCCGGAGACGAACGAGAAGCCGCCGAACTGGGCCGCGGTAGCGGACGCGAACGCGGTATCGAACGCGAACGTGCCGTTGACCGTGATGGCCTTGTCGAACGTGGCAGTGCCGACGACGGTGGCGCCAGCGTCGACCGTAATGGCCTTGCTGTAGCCATCGGCGAAGGAGATTTCGCCGCCGACAACTTCGATGGAGCCGTCAGTCGTGACAGCAGCTTCGGCCGGAGCCAGAGCCGCGAACGCGTTGTAACCGATGGTCGCGCCTTCAGCGACAACCGCGCCGGCCGGCTGGCCAGCCCATTCGCTGTTGACGTAAGCCAGGGTGACAGGTTCGGGCTGCGGGCCAGGAACAGCAGCGATCGTGAGAGCGAGGTCGCTGTTGTCCGTGATGCCGAGCGCGTAGGTGAAGTCGCCAACCGTGACGGCTTCAGCGCCGACCGTCAGCGTGACATCGCCGAAGGTGACCGCACTGTTGAAGGAAGCAGCGTCGGAGGCGAGCAGGTA
>JAEEQO010000029.1 GCA_016285335.1 Victivallales bacterium
CAACAAGGTCGTGTTCGTGATCCGGCACGACATCGAGCAGGCGTTCCGCGAGGCTGTCGGCGCGAAGTGGGAAAAGCGCATCGCCGTGGAGTACGCGTTCCAGGAACTCGACGCCTTGCCGGCGGGATTCGGCATCCCCGAAGGCCGCCAGAAACCGTGGGGAACAGGCCACGCCGTACTCTGCGCCGCGGACAGGATCGCCGGCCCGTTCGCCGCCATCAACGCCGACGATTTCTACGGGCGCAGCGGATTCGTTCAGCTCGGGAAGGCCCTGGCGGAAAACGCCGATCCGAACCGCCATTTCATGGTCGGATACCCGCTTCGCAACACGCTTTCCAAGTTCGGCTCCGTCTCGCGCGGCGTCTGCACTGCCAATCCCGACGGCACGCTGAAGGAGGTCACCGAACGCACGAAGATCGAGCCGGACGGCGCGGACGGCGCGGTGGCCGTGGATGAGACGGGCGCGAAGCTCGCGTTCACGGGCGGCGAGATCGTCTCCATGAACTTCTGGGGGTTCATGCCGTCGCTGTTCGACGGCCTCCGCGGGCTCTTCGAAGAATTCCTGAAGGCGCACGGAGGCGAGCTCAAATCCGAGTTCTACCTTCCCGCCGCAGTCGCGACCATGATCGGCGCGGGACAGGCGTCCGTCGGCATCCTCGAAAGCGGGGATTCCTGGCTCGGTGTGACCTACCGCGAGGACAAGCCGCGCGTGCAGGCGGGCATCGCCGCGCTGGTCGATTCCGGCGTGTACCCCTCGCCGCTGTTCTCCTGAGCTCAGTTTTCCGAGATATTCCCATGCCCGTTTCCGACCGCACAGCGCTGGAAGCCGCCGAGTCTTTCGAGCTCGGCGGCAAGCCCGTCTCCGCCGTCGTCTTCGGCAGCGGGCATATCAACGACACGTTCGCACTGACGGTCGCGAAACCTGCCTCGGATGCGTTTGTCCGGTTCGTGCTCCAGCGCATCAATCCGCATGTCTTCCCGAATCCGCTGGCGGTCATGGACAATATCGTCCGCGTGACGCGGCATCTGAAGGGAAAATATGCGATCCTGTCGGACGCCGGCCGGCGCGTGCTGACCGTAGTCCCGACGAAGGACGCGAAACCGTGCATGTTCGACGAGGCCGGCGCGTGCTGGCGCTGCTACCGCATGATCGAAGGCGCGGGCACGGTCGACGCCGTCCGCGAGCCCGCCCAGGCCAGGACCGCATCGTTCGCGTTCGCGCGCTTCGCCCGCGACCTTTCCGACCTGCCGCCGCCCCGCCTTCAGGAGACCATTCCCGCTTTTCACGACACCCCGGCGCGTCTGCGCACACTGGACGCGATCGCTTCGGAAGACCGCCTCGGACGGGCGGCTTCGGCCGCACGGGAGCTTGCGGAGATCGACGCCTTGCGGCATCTGGCGCCGCTTATCACGGATGCGTTTGCCGCGGGGAGCATCCCGGAGCGCATCGTCCACAACGACACGAAGATCAACAATGTGATGCTCGACGACGCGACGGGCGAGGCCATTTGCGTAGTAGACCTCGACACGGTGATGCCGGGGCTGGCGCCGTACGACTTCGGCGACCTGGTGCGCGTGGCCGCCAACCCGGCGCGCGAGGATGCCGGCAGACTTAATCGCCTGGAGGCCCGCCGCGACATGTACGACGCGTGCGCCGAAGGGTTTCTGGAGGGATTCGGCGGCTACCTGACCGAACAGGAGATCAAGCTCATGCCGGTAGCCGGAGCGGTCATCACGTTCGAGCTTGCCGTGCGGTTCCTGTCCGACTACCTCGATGGCGACAGGTATTTCAAGACGGCACGTCCGGGGCACAACCTCGACCGCGCGAGGACGCAGATCGCTCTCGCCCGCGCCCTCGAAAAACTCGCGGACTGATCAGATCTCTCCGTCGAAAAGATCGCAGGAGATATCCGCGACGTTCTCGAACCGGATCACCGTGCCGTCGTCGAGCGTCAGCGTCTTTCTCACAGGCGTGATCTTTACGATCGCGCCCGACTTTGTTACATATCTCCCGCCGTCTTTCCGTTCATCCGGTACAAAATATTCGATGCGAACGGTCGGTCTTTCCCCGAGCCGCGGAATCAGGACGCCGAGTTTCCGGTCCAGTTCGGCCTTTTCCGACTCGTCCAGTTCGCGTTTCTGTTCGGTCAGGCGCGCCGTTTCGCCGATGACGTCCTCGTATCCGGTCAGCGCCGCGAACGGCGAGAACTGGGCGGCGCGGGCACGCAACGGCATTTGCGGATGCACTTTCGAGACATGGTGCGGCAGGTCGATGATGTCGTCGTACTCGGTTATCATGATTCGGAAAAAGCGTTGGGAAACCCGGCGGCCGCGGGGAATCCGTCAGAAGCTCTTGAAGGCTTCGAGGAGTTTGTCGCAGAGGGGATTGTCCTCGTAGTCGACCATGATGAACGAGCCGTGGGACACCGCGGGGAACTTGTTGCCGTAGATGTAGATGAACTTGTTCTTGTCCACGTACTCGATCTTCGCGCGCGCTTTCTTATACTTCGTATTGAACTTGTAGAAAGCGACCTGGCGGTTCGCGAGCTTCAGCGCGAATCCCTCGTCGGCGTGAATCGGCTCGACCGCCATCATGCCGTCGAACTTGCCGCCCGTCGCCCGCATCATGTACAGGCAGAGTTCCTGCGCGGTGCGGTCGTTGTTTTCGACGGGGGTGCTGCAGGCGCTGCACAGGATGACCGCGGCGGCGGCAAACAGGATGCAAAGTGTTCTGAACATGGCGGACCTTTCCGGTTGAAAAATAGTGCGGTAAAATAATGTAGAGGCTTTTTCCGCAATGTCAAGCGCCGGACGGAAAAAAACGGCAAAACGGCGCCTGCCGTCCTGCCGTTCATCCCCCATCCCGTGCCATACCGCCCGGCGAATCCCGGCTCCGGCACGGAAAATCCTGTCAATGGAACGTGCGCAGAAGCGCGATCACCTGTCCCATCATCCCCGGACCCGGGTCCGCGTCCATCATGATCTGCCGGCAGACCGCGGAGGTGTTGGACTGCTCCAGCACCAGCATGCCCGGATGAAGGCGTTCCGGACGCGTCCAGACGATCAGGATGTCGCCGGGGCTTACCTCGGACGGCATTCCGCCGAACAGCCCGGAGCGCACGGCGAACAGGTCTTTTGCGCGGACATTGTCGGGAAGGAGGCTGGAGTCTACGTGGTAATATGACGAAGGCGCGCCGGAAACGCCGGTGTTCCTGAGGTAAAACGGAACGCAGACCGGACTTTTCTGCGGCAGCCCGGCTCCCATTCCGACGGGACGAATGCTCCTGCGGCAGCCTTTCTGCCTCACGATCACGCGCTTCCGTTCCAGTGCCCCGATGTGGGCGGCGGCGGTGGACGGCTTGATTGCGAAGTATTCCGCGATGTCGTAGAGCGTGGGCGAGATGGCGTTTTTGCCGATGTAATCGCGGATGAAAGACATGATTTCGAACTGCCGTTTCGTGATTTTCTTCATGACACTCGGTTTCCGGTCAGGATTGGGACGCCGCGGGCGAAAGGCTTTTCCCGGCGGGCATGGTTGGATAGGAGAATTGTTCTTCCGACAGAATACAATACAGCCGGAAAGCGCGGCTTTCAAGCGGAGATTGCAACTTTTTTGAAAGTATTTTCAATTATTGGCATATAAAAGTGCGTATGTTTTTGCCTGTGATGAAGTGCAGACCTTGACTTTTTCCGTCCGGCATGGTATCTTATTAAGATAAACGTATCTTCTTCGAACCACGGAAAAAAGGACAAATCCGAACTATGAACGCATGCGACCTCAAAGGCAAAGCCATCGTCTTTCTCGGCGACGGCATGGCAGACCTCCCGATCCCCGAACTCGGCGGAAAGACCCCGCTGGAAGCCGTCCCGACCCCGACCATGGACAAGATCGCGGCGAACGGCGCGTCCGGCACGTTCCTGACCCTGCCGGAAGGCTATCCGACTTCCTCGGACGTGGCGAACATGTCCGTGCTCGGCTATGCGCCGTCGCTGTACTACCCCGGACGCGGCCCGATCGAAGCCGTCAGCCAGGGCATCGAGCTCGCGCCCGACGACGTGGCGTGGCGGTGCAACCTGATCACCGTGGAAAACGGCATCCTGAGGGACTATTCCGCCGGCCATATCACGCAGGAGCATTCCCGTGCGCTGATGGAGGCGCTTCAGGAGCGGTTCGGATCCGACAAGCTCACGTTCTATCCCGGTGTCAGCTACCGCAACCTGCTGATCCTGCACGGGCCCGAATTCTCCCCGAAAGTCGATTACTACAAGCCGGATTCCTCGCAGGACATCCCGGTCGCCGAACTCCCCTGGACCGCGCTGGACGATTCGAAGGAAGCCGCGCATACGGTCGAATTCCTGAACAAACTCTATGCGGACGCCGCGGCGTTTCTGGCGGAACACCCGCTGGTGAAGTCGGGCGCGACGAAAGGCAACGCGATCTGGCCGTGGAGTCCGGGGCGCACCCCGGCGTTCCCGAAGTTCTCGGAACGTTACGGCGGCAAGACCGGCGCTGTGATCACGGCGGTCGGCGTGATCTCCGGCATCGCCAAGTGTGCGGGCATGGACGTGATCCCCGTGGAGGGCGTTACCGGCTACATCGACACGAATTACGAAGGCAAGGCCGAGGCGGCCATCCGCGCGATCGAGGACCACGATTTCGTGTACGTCCACCTGGAAGCCATCGACGAAACCGGGCACGAAGGACGTCTCGACCTCAAAATGCAGGCGATCCGCGACTTCGAAAACCGCATCATCAAACCCGTCGTCGAGGCGCTTCAGGGACGCGGCGTCACGTTCGCCGTCCTCCCGGACCACCCTGTCCCGCTCTCCATGCGCCAGCACACGCGCACCCCGGTCCCGTTCTCCATCTGGGGCCCGCACATCCAGCCCGATTCCGTCACGGAATACTCCGAAAAGGCCGCGCCGAACGGCTCGCTCGGGTTCATGACTGGCGACGCGTTCATCCGTACGGTGCTGGACCTCTGAGGGGAAAAAAAGACTTTCTCCGTGCGCGAGCGTAGCCGCGCACTGTACGACACACGCAGTGTGGCCTGGATCGCCTCTGCAGCGCGGTCCAGGCGTTATTTTTTCGCCGAGAGGAAGCGCACGGCGCCGTACTGGTCGTGCAGAAGTGCGGGTTCGTGAAGAGATTTTGAAGCGAGCTCGCGCGCCTGCTGCGCGTTGCACGGGTCGAGCTCGAAAAAAACGCGTCCGCCCGGATTCAGAAACGCGGGAGCCTGCTCCAGCGCACGCGCGATCACGCTCAGGCCGTCCGCGCCGGCGAACAACGCTTCCGCGGGTTCGTAGCCCCGGACGTTCGGCGGGAGCTTGTCCCGGTCGCTCTCGGGGATGTACGGCAGATTCGCCGCGATGAGGTCGAACGTGCGCCCGGCGACGGGGCTGAAAAGGTCGCCATGCAGGAATGTCACGTTCGGCAGGCCGAGCGTTTTCCGGTTGCGCTCCGCCCACTTCAGGGCGTCCGGGGAAAGCTCGGTCCCGACGACCGTCAGGTCCGGACGCTCCGAGGCGAGCGCGAGCGAGATCGCGCCGCTCCCGACGCCGAGTTCGCAGACGGTCGCGCCACGCGGCAGGCCGTCCAGCATGAGGTCGACGGAATACTCCGTTTCCGGACGCGGGATCAGGCACCCCGGACCGACCGCAAGCTCGAGGTCGCGGAACGGCGCATGACCGAAGATGTACTGCCAGGGTTCGTTCGCCAGGCGGCGCGCGAGAAAAGCCTCCGCCTGTTTTTGTGCCTCGGGGCGGATTTGTTCGTGTGCGTGCAAG
The DNA here is from genome assembly GCA_016285335.1 of Victivallales bacterium. The sequence goes on from JAEEQO010000029.1 coordinate 5,788, forward strand.
GCGAATTCGCGGTCGGGGATCCCCGCGGCTTCGCAGACGATGAAATGCGCCTCCAGGTCCGGAGCTTCGAATCCGGCCGAAGCGAACCGTTCCGCGAGTGCTTTTTTCAGTTCAAGAAACGTCATGGCGTCTGTGCCGCGAGGTGCGGATCATACGGTAAAAAAACGGCGGCCACCTCCTGTCCCGCGCGAAACGGGACAGCCGGGAAGACCGCCGAGGATCAAGCCGAAAAGAAACGATTACTTCTTTTCCGGGTTGAACGGAGCGAGAGTCTGGTCGGGGCCGAGGGCCTTGCTGGTGCCGTAGACATCGGTCCGGTAGATGCCGTAGATGCCGAAATAGTTCGTGGCGTGGAAGCTCGTCCAGGAGATCTTGTCGACGTCGCCGTTGTACGCGGCTTCGTTGATGGAAGCGTCGCCGGCGGCGACCCAGCCGAGGATGCTGTAGCAGGAGGCGGAACCGTGACGGTTGGCGGACTTGCCGATGTTGCCGTCGCCGAGCGTGCCGGGCAGCGTGATGTCGGTGTAGAGGCAGCCGACGGGGAGCGGAGCGGCGCAGGAAGAGGCGAGCGCGCCGAGGACGGCGAAAGCGGAAAGAGCGGCGAATTTGAGAGACTTTTTCATGTGGATTATCTCCTGATGATTGTGTTGAAGTTCAAAGTGTATATTTGATAAAGCAATATATCATAATCCCGCGGTCAAATCAAGTCGTTTTCCCGAAGATTTCCAAAAAAAGCGGAAAAAAGCGCCGGAAGACATCGCGGTCACGCTCCGGGACAGATATTTTCGCGGATCGGCGGACAGGCATTCGAAAAGGGTCCGTCGGTACGGGCACAACTTGTCAATAGACATCGTTCAGAGCTTCATAGGAGAAAAACACTGGAAAGATCAGGCCGTCATGTGCGGTCCTTTCCGTGCAGCGGTCGTGCTTCGACGTTTTCCGGTCTTCTTGCGGGGGCGTCCGCCTTTCAGTCCGTTGCGGCGGCTGGCGGCGGCCTTGCGTTCCGACTTGACCGAACCGCCAACAGAGCCAAGGCGCGACAGCAGACGTTTCCGCTGGGCCTTCCACCAGTTCAAATCAACCTCGCTCGCTTCTTCCGGCGGGTTTTCGATAAACTCCAGCTCCAGGTCGATGTCCGCGTCGGGCCAGTGAAGTCCTTCGGCGCTTGCCTGAATGTTGTAAAGTTCGCTCAGAAAACAGCTGCGAAAATACGGGAAGCGGTCGAAGTCGATCCTGTATATCCTGCCGCAGTGACTGACCGACATGTATTTTTCCGTCAGTTCAACGACTTTTGCGCTCACAGGCGAACCATTGGTCGAGACATTCATCTTTACGGCCCCTTATTTCAGATAAGATTTTGTTTGCGGTAGAAGCGTTGATTCCACGGATGTATTCCACCTCGATTTCCGGTTCAAGCCAGACTTTCATCGCCTCGTTCGATCCGAATTTCAAAACATGGACATGGGCAGACAGCGTTCAGAGCTTCCGCCAGGCGCGGTGCGTCACGGTCTTGCCTTCCGACTCCCAGAGCAGCTCGAACCCGGTCTTGATGTCCGCGATGTCGGCGATCAGCGCGAGGTCGGACGGCGCAAACAGCCCGGATTCCGCGACGGTCCGGTCGGCGATCTCCAGGTATTCCGCGTTGTCCGTGGAGAAATGGAACACGCCGTCCGGCTTCAGGATGCGGGCGAACTGCATCATGATGTCCGAGGTGATGAGGCGGTGGCAGCGGTGTTTCGCCTTCGGCCACGGGTCCGGGCAGAGCAGGTTCACGCGGTCGACGAACGCGTCCGGGATCGTCCGCGAGATTAGCACGCGCGATTCGCTTTTCAGCACGTGCAGGTTCTCCATGCGGTCCCGCAGGACGCATTTCTGCACTTTCCGCACGCGGCCGAGCAGCATGTCCGCCGCGATCACGTACACGTCGGGGCGGCGTTTCGCCAGCGCCAGCGCGAATTCGCCGTCGCCGCAGCCGAGGTCGAGCTCGATGCGCGTTCCGGGTCCCGGCATGGGGACCACATTTTCCAGGCGGGTATACAGGTTATGAAGCATCACGATGCCGTCGACTTGTTTTTTCGCAGTCATGGGGTGTCCCTGTTTTGCTTTGCGGCCAGAAGCCGCTCGTAGATCTCGAACGGGATCGCGAGGTTGCCGTCGATCCCGGTGCCCATTTTGACCTGGGGATGGGACGCCCCGTGAAAATCGCTTCCGCCGGAGACCAGCAGGGAGCGGTCGTGCGCGAACTCCAGCGCGTCCCGCTGCTGTTCCTCTGCGAACATCGAGTAGTAGCATTCGAGGCCGTCAAGCCCGAAATTGACCAGCCGCGACCCGGTCTTGCGGAGCGCGGCCCGCGCCCCGTGCGCCGCATGAAGCGGATGCGCCCAGATCGCCAGCCCGCCCGCGCCGTGGATCAGCCGGATGCAGGCGTCGACGGGATAATATTTGCGGAGGACGTAGCAGGAACCGTTGCGGCCGAGCAGACGGTTGAACACGCTCTGCATGTCCTGAAAATACCCTTTCCGGAGCAGCACGGACGCCATGTGGGGACGCCCGACGCTTTCGCCGCCCGCCTCGTCCAGCACTTCGTCCATCGTGATCTCGTACCCCTTCGAACGAAGCTTGTCGACCATCTGCGCATTGCGTTCCTCCCGCCACAGACGCATCTGCTCCAGGGCGGACAGCAGCGCCGGGTCGCGCGGGTCGAGGAAGAGTCCGACGATGTGGATGTCCCTGTTGAATAGCATGCTTGCGAGCTCGACGCCGGGCACGGCCCGGAGCGGCGTCCCGGCGGCAGCGGCCAGGAAGCGTTCCACCCCGGAAACCGTGTCGTGATCGGTCAGGGCGGCCGCCTCCAGCCCGATGCCGAGGGCGGCGGCGACGAGTTCTTCCGGGGTCAGCGTCCCGTCGGAACAGTTGCTGTGCATGTGCAGATCGATCATTTGGTTTCCCGGTGGTTGAACGGATTGGGGCGTAAATAGCGTTCGCGACGGAGGGCCTTTCCATCGGCATTTGAGGCGCACGGAGAAGCCCGGCCATAAAAATATACAATGAAAAAACGTTTTTTCAATCCTTCAGGCTTGATAATCATAATTTTAGTGCTATTTTAAATAGTTCAATTTGGATCAGGACCGGTCCGCGGGTCCCGGCCAAGTCGTTGCCGGGCAGTGCGGTCTGTCATGCCCATATGCACGAAAAACACTTTGAAACGGCGCTCGACAGCCGCATAACCAGGAGTTGCAAGAAATGAAGAAGACTGAGACCGTAAAGGCCGCGAAACCGGCTTCCAAGCCGATGGCGAAAACCGCTGCGAAAGCCGCCCCGGCGAAAAAAGTCGCAAAACCCGCCGCGAAAAAGGCGACCGCCAAGCCGGTCGCGAAAAAAGCAGCGCCTGCAAAGGTCCAAGTCAAAACTGCCGTGAAAGCTCCTGCGAAGAAGGCCGCCGCTCCTGCGAAGAAGGCCGCTCCTGCGAAGAAGGCCGCCGCTCCGGCGAAGAAAGCTGCTGTCAAGGCCGCTGCTCCGGCGAAGGCCGCTCCTGCAAAGAAGGCTGTTGCTCCCGCAAAGAAAGCCGCCGCTCCCGCGAAGAAGGCCGCAGTCAAGGCCGCCGCTCCTGCGAAGAAGGCTGCCGCTCCTGCGAAGGCTTCTGCGAAGGCTCCTGCGAAGAAAGCCGCCGCTCCCGCGAAGAAGGCCGCAGTCAAGGCCGCCGCTCCTGCGAAGGCCCCTGCAAAGGCTCCTGCGAAGAAAGCCGCCGCTCCTGCGAAGAAGGCTGCTGTCAAGGCTGCCGCTCCTGCGAAGGCTTCTGCGAAGGCTCCTGCAAAGAAAGCTGCCGCTCCGGTCAAGGCTGCTCCGGTCAAGGCCGTTCCTGCGAAGGCTCCCGCGAAGAAGGCCGTTCCGGCTGCGTCAGCCAAGAAGAAAGCGGACAAAAACAAGGATGCCCAGTCCTCCCATCATGGACGCATCGTCACGAAAGCCGAAGTCGACGCGCTCAGGATGCAGGCGGAGGCCAACGGACACGTGATCCGCAAATCCCGCCTGTCCCCGAAAATGAAAAAGCACTACCGGGAAGTCCTGCTCAAACTGAGATCTGCCTATCTGGATCAGCTGAACGTTCATCGCGACGATGCCCTGACGAACAAGAAATCCGGGCCCGGCGCGGGAATGGCGACGCACATGGCAGACCTCGGCAGCGACAATTTCCAGCACGATTTCGAGCTCGGCCTGCTGTCCGACGAAGGCACCGTGATCGAAATGATCGAAGAAGCGCTGACCCGCCTCGACGAGAATGAATACGGCATCTGCCTGGAATGCGGCAACGAGATCAATCCCGAACGCCTCGAAAGCAAGCCGTATGCCCGTTTCTGCGTGGCATGCAAGTCCCGCATGGAAATGAGCGACGGACCGTACCGCCGCCATCGCTGACCGCTTCTTTCCCGCGAATCCGCGCGGCGGCCGTTTCTTTCCCGGCTTCTGACCGCGCGGATTTCCGTCTCTGACCTCATATCCGTATCCGTCCTATGCCCGCCAAGAAGTTTTTCACCTCGGAAGCACGCGTGGCGCCCGGTTCGCCCCGGGAACGCCGCATGATCATTGCGGCCGCGGTGACCGCAATCATCCTCGTCATCCTGGACCAGGTCACCAAGACGCTTGTGCTGAATCATATCAAATTGCATGAGCGCATCACGGTCATCCCCGGCTTCTTCGACCTCACGCACCTCACGAACAAAGGCGCAGCCTGGGGCATGTTCCACGATTTCCCGTGGATCCCGTCCGCAATCTCCATCGCCGCATTGGTCCTGCTGATCCTGTTCCTGCGCAAGCTGGCCGCCGGGTGGCCGGAACGCTTCTTTGCGATGCTGATGGTCGCGTCCGGCATCGTGGGAAACTGCACCGACCGCGTGCTGCACGGAGCGGTCATCGACTTCCTGCGCTTCCACTGGCAGAACGCCGCCGAATGGCCGTCGTTCAATGTGGCGGATTCGGCGATCTGCTGCGGCGTGGCGCTCTACGTGATCTCCTCGTTCTTCCGGCCCGAAACCAAATCCGAGGCGAAACGGGATGACGCCGGCGACGCTCCGAAGTCTGCTTGACGCGGTCCGGCGCGCGCCCGGGATCCCCGTCATCATGGGACCGACCGCCGCCGGGAAATCCGAACTGGCGTTCGCCCTCGCCCGCGAATGCGGCGGCGAGATCGTTTCCGCCGACTCCATGCAGTTCTACCGCGGACTTGACATCGGCACGGCGAAGCCGACCGCGGAGGAACGCCGTCTGGTGCCGCATCACCTGATCGACTCCATGGACATCTCGGAGAAATCCGACGTGTTCCGGTTCCGCACCGATGCCCTCCGCATCATCGGCGAGATCCGGTCGCGCGGACACCTCCCCGTCGTGGCGGGCGGCAGCGGCCTGTATCTTCACTCGCTGGTCTACGGGCTGGACGTCCTGCCCGCGAAACAGTCCCTCCGCGACGAGCTCGACGCCGCCTACGACAACGACGCGGGATTCCCGGAGCTCGCGGCGGTCATGGAACGCGAATGCCCGCTCGACTTCAAGCGATTCTATCCGCACCGGCGCAAGCTCATCCGCGCCCGCGAGGTCTTCCTGCTCTCCGGCAAACAGATCTCCGAGCTTCAGTCCGGCGAAAACGAGCCCGATTCGAGGTTCTCCCAGTTCGTGCTGGTCCGCGACCGCGCCGACCTGGTCCGCAGGATCCGCAAGCGCGCCGAAATCATGCTCGAATCCGGCTGGATCGAGGAGGCGCGCGTCATGCTCGCAAAGGGGCTTCTGGACGCGCCGACCGCGTGGCAGGCGATCGGCTACGCCCAGATCGGCGATTATCTTGCCGGAAAGATGGCCCGCGACGAACTGCTCGAATCCATCGTGATCGCGACGCGCCAGTTCGCGCGCAGACAGTCCACCTGGTTCCGAAACCGGCATAAAGAAGCCGCGTTCCTGTCGCTCACCGCTTCCTCAGAAGATTGAACTGTCCCTTCCCTTCCAATCGCCCCTGTCGCGCTTCAGCGCAGTTTCATGGTGGCAGCACCCCGGATGCTCCGCAGGCCGCGAGTTCATCGGGGGGTTCCGCCGGACGCAAGGCGTTGGACGCGCTGTTCGGCAACACGGAGACGGACAATAAGCCGAAACCGTCGATCCTGGATTCGGAAGAGTCAGGCGAACGTCGTTTCTGCCGGGACTGCGCCCATGCGCTCGTGAATGTTTTCGCCGTGATCTGCACGCGCAAGCACTGCGAGGTGCAGCCGATGGACGACTGCCCGGACTTCGAAAAACGCCCGGAACAGCCCTCTTCCTCCTCGAAATCCGTCCTGGACTTCAAATAATCACATGTACCGGCGGATTATTATTTCCACGTCCACGACTTTTCCATTTTCGAAGTAAAAAGTATAGAGTTCCAATTTTTGGTAAATGGAAATGGAAAACTTTTTCCGCCCAATGGTTTGCCAGACGTCGCAGCTCATCAATTTGGCGTCGTTTTTTGCTTCTTCGAGGGTTTTGTAATAGTGATTCGAGTATGATTTGTTTCCATACTGATTGATACTCTGCCCACGTATTCCCAGTGTGCCATCCCTGCTTTTCGTGTATTGGTCGAATGCCAGCTCGAGGACTTCCTCCTTCGTCAATCCGATCAGCGGGGCGGGATCGAAAGCCGGCTCGCGACTGCGCCCAGAAATGAAAACATAAATCAGGAGCGCCAGAACTGCAGGAAGGACGAAACAGCCGGTCCAGATCAGCCATTCATGTTTCTTTTTCATGGCTTGTCCCCCTCAGGAAAAAAGGGAAAGAAGAGCGGACCTCAGCGCAGTTTCATCGTGGCGGCGCCGGCGAGCGCAAAGAGTCCCGCAAGGATCCAGAACCGCGTCACAATCTGCGTCTCCGTCCAGCCGAGCTGTTCGAAATGGTGGTGGATCGGGGTGCATTTGAAGACGCGTTTCCCGGTCAGCTTGAAGCTGGTGACCTGGATGATGACGGACCCGATCTCCATCACGAAGACGCCGCCCACGAGGATGAGCAGCAGTTCCTGATTCACGAGGATGGAGATGAACCCGATGATGCCGCCGAGCGCGAGGCTGCCCGTGTCGCCCATGAACATGGACGCGGGCTTGCAGTTGTGCCACAGGAAACCGACGCATGCGCCGATAATCGCGGCGGCGAACACGACGATCTCGGCGCCGTTGCGGATGAACGGCAGGTCCAGGTGCGAGGCGAAGATCGAGTTCGTGCACAGATAGGCGATCAGCGCGTAGGTCATCATGCACCACACCGTGCAGCCGGTCGCCAGGCCGTCCTTGCCGTCCGTCAGGTTCACGGCGTTTGAGGTGCCGACGAGCACGAAGACGGCAAACGTGACCGCCACGGGGTACGGCATGGTCCAGACCGGATCCTTGATGAACGGCACATAGAGCTGGCAGAAGCTCTTCGCGATCTCAGGCGTGAGGTGGGAATAGACGAGGATCGCCATGATGGAGACGGCGAACTGGCAGACCAGCTTGTACTTGGCGGAAACGCCGTCCTTCTTGCTCTTGATCTTCGTGAAGTCGTCGATGAACCCGATGGCGGAGAACGCCGCGAGCGTGCACAGGAAAAGCAGGAGCAGGCGGTTCGTCAGGTCGCCCCACAGCAGCGTCGCCAGGATGATGCTCGTCACCACCAGCAGCCCGCCCATGCTCGGCGTCTTGTCCTTCGAGTGGTCCACGAACTGTTCCGCCACGATCCCTTCGAGGCGCGGCGGCGCGACGGCCTTCTTCAGCAGGCGGACCGTGAGCGGGCCGAGCAGGATGCCCAGCAGCGTGGCGGTGACCAGCGCGGCGGCGGCGCGGAACGTGAAGTAGTTGAACAGGCGGAGGGGGGTGTCTTCGAAGCCGGAGACGAGCGTAACGAGGTAATAAAGCATGGCGGCGTGCGTAGGGGGGTGTGGAGTTTTTTTGAAAAAAAGGCGGTACTGGGTTTTCTGCGGAATATTATACATCGTCTTCGGGAAAAAGCAAGGGCAAAACCGCATCGTTTTCGGGCTTTTTTCGGGCTCCGGCGAATCGTTTTCGCGTTTGAAATCCCGCCGGACCGTGCTATTGTAGAAACAGACAACGGACTTCCGGGGAGGGGGCGTCCGCTTTCATGCGTGCCGCCGGTCCCTTCCCTTGTTCCAAAACACAATCAACCGGGAGGGGATAACATGGGAGAACAATCGAAGAAACTCGGCGTGATGATGCTGGCGGCGCTGGTCGTCAGCGCCATGGTCGGAGGCGGCATATTCAGCTTGCCGCAGAACATGTCGCAGGGAGCGGGGGCGGGGGCCGTGCTGATCGCATGGATCATCACCGGCGTCGGCATCTTTTTCCTCGCCAACACGTTCCGCATCCTGGCCGACGCCCGGCCGGACGCCACGACGGGCATCTACGCCTACGCCCGCCTCGGATTCGGCAGGTTCGCGGGATTCCAGATGGCGTGGTGCTACTGGCTGTGCAACGTGTTCGGCAACGTGGCGTACGCGGTGCTGCTGATGGACGCGCTGGACTACTTTTTCCCCGGCTGGTTCACGCACGGCAACAACATCCCGTCGATCATCGGCGGCTCGTGCGTGATCTGGCTCATGAACTTCCTCGTCCTGCGCGGCGTGAAGCAGGCGGCGTTCCTGAACGTGGTCGGCACGATCTGCAAGCTCGTCCCGATCATCCTTTTCATCGTGGTGATGATCTTCGTCTTCAAGTTCGACATGTTCCGGAGCGACTTCTGGGGGCACACGTTCTCGAAGGCGCTGGGCGACAAGCCGCTCGGGGGAATCATGCCGCAGATCAAGTCCACCATGCTGGTCACGCTGTGGGCGTTCATCGGCATCGAGGGCGCCGTGGTGATCTCCGGCCGCGCGAAGAGCCAGAGCGACGTGGGAAAGGCGACCGTGCTGGGATTCTTCGCATGCCTCACGATCTACTTCCTGCTCTCCATGCTGCCGTTCGGCTACATGTCGCAGGGGCACCTCGCCGCGCTGGAAAATCCGTCGACCGCGCCGATCCTGTCGAAGATCGTCGGCCGCTGGGGCGGCTGGGTGATGAACCTCGGCGTGATCATCGCGCTCATGACGAGCTGGCTGGCGTTCACGATCATGATCGCGCAGATCCCGTATGCCGCGGCGCTCGACGGCACGTTCCCGCGCTTCTTCAGGCACACGAACGCCCACGAAAGCCCGTCCGCGTCGCTCTGGGTCACCAGTGGCCTCATGCAGCTCACCATGATCTTCGTCTATTTCGAGAACAACGCGTGGAACACGATGCTCTCCGTGACTTCGGTCATGATCCTGCCGCCGTACCTCGCATGCACGGCATACCTGTGGAAACTCTGCATGACGGACGAATACCCGAACAACCTGCCCGTGAAGCGCCCCTTCGCGATGCTCTGCGGCGTCGCCGGCACGCTGTACGCGCTGTGGATGATCTATGCCGCCGGGCTCACGTATCTGCTGATGGCGTTCTGTTTCCTCGTGATCGGCATCCCGGTTTACATCCGGGCGTGTTCGCAGGCGCGCGAGGACGCGACCGACCCGGAACTGAAGGGCAAGCCGTCGTTCACGCCGGTAGAAGCCGGGTGCGCGATCCTCATGGTCATCATCGCGATCATCGCGGTCGTTCTGGCCGCCACCGGCAAGCTCAAACTCTGATCTTTTTTTCCGCTTTTCACCAGAAAAAGGAGGGTATCTACCATGAATTCATCTGAACTGCAATCAAGGCAGGTCCTCATTGTCGAGGACATCCTGTCCGGGACCGGACACGCCATGCACAACGCCGTCGCGGGGCTCGCCGACGCGCTCGCGGACAGCGGCATCCGCATCCTCTTCGCGGAAAGCGCCTGCGAGGCGTTCCCGATCGCCGCCACGAACATGGACATCGACGCGTTCCTCGTGGCGACCGACATGGAATTCGAAAACGCCGCCGAACGCCGCACGCTGGACCTGCTGCGGCACATCCGGGAGCGTCAGGCCGGCGTCCCGGTCTTCCTGCTCGCCGACCGCTCGGAGACCAGCCGCCACCTCGACGAGCCGCTGATGGCGCTCGCCGACGAATTCGTGTGGATCTTCGAGGACAGCCCGCGGTTCATCGCGGGGCGCATCGAGGCCGCGATCCGCCGCTGGCGCGAAAACCTGCTCCCGCCGCTCATGAAGGCGATCTGGGACTACAACGAATCCCACCACGAATACTCCTGGGCCGCGCCCGGACACCAAGGCGGCGTCGGCTTCACCAAGTCGCCCGAGGGCAAGAAATTCTTCGATTTCTACGGCGAAAACCTGTTCCGCACGGACACCGGGATCGAACGCGGCAGCATCGGGTCCCTGCTCGACCACGAGGGGGCGTTCGAACAGAGCGAGGCGCTCGCCGCGAAGACGTTCGGCGCGCACCGGTCGTATTCCGTGGTCGTCGGCACCTCCGGCAGCAACCGCACGATCATCCAGGCGGTGCTGACCGACGCCGACGTGGCAGTCTGCGACCGCAACTGCCACAAATCCATCGAACAGGGCCTGATCCTGACCGGGGCCGCACCCGTCTATATGATCCCGACCCGCAACCGCTACGGCATCATCGGCCCGATTCACCGCTCGGAGATGACGCCGGAGGCGATCCGCGCGAAGATCGCCGCGTGCCCAATCGCGCCTGAAGGCGGACGCCCCGCCTACGCGGTCGTCACGAACTGCACCTACGACGGCCTGTGCTACAACAGCGCGAAGGTCGAGACCGAGCTCAACCATTCCGTCAACGCGATCCACATGGACGAGGCGTGGTACGGCTACGCCCGGTTCAACCCGATGTATACGGACCACTTCGCCATGCGCGGCGACCCCGCGGAGCACAAGGGCGCGACCGTGTTTGCCACGCACTCCACGCACAAGCTGCTGAACGCGCTGTCGCAGGCGTCCTACATCCACGTCCGCGAAGGCCGCCACCAGGTCCCGTTCGACCGCTTCAACCAGGCATACATGCTCCACGCCACCACCTCGCCGCTGTACGCCATCTGCGCCTCGAACGACATTTCCGCGGCCATGATGGCGCGCTGCGGACGCTCCCTCACGCAGGAAATGATCGAGGAGGCGGTCGACTTCCGGCAGGCGCTCGCGCGGATTACCCGCCAGGCGGAGCAGGACGGCAGCTGGTTCTTCAAGCCGTGGAACGCGGACTCGGTCACGGACTACAAGACCGGAAAGTCCTATGCCTTCGCCGACGCCCCTCGCGAACTCCTCGCCGGGGACCAGCGCTGCTGGCGCATCGAAAACGGCGATTCATGGCACGGGTTCTCCGGCCTGGAGGAAAACTGGGTCATGCTCGATCCGGTGAAGGTCAGCATCCTGACGCCCGGCATGGGCGACGACGGCACGGTCATGAAGAGCGGTGTGCCGGCCGCGCTGGTGTCGTACTACCTGTACCGCGAGGGGATCGTGCCCACGCGCACCACCGATTTCCAGATCATGTTCCTCTTCTCCATGGGCATCACGAAGGGCAAATGGGGCACGCTGCTGAACACGCTGCTGAACTTCAAGCGGCTGTATCAGGCCGACGCGCCCGTCGCCGAGGTCTTCCCCGAGCTCGCCGCGGCCTACCCGGAGCATTACGGCAGGGACGGCGTCCGCACGCTCTCCGACCGCATGTTCCGCTACATCCGCGAGAAGACGCCGGAAGCCATGCTCGACCGCGCATTCGGCGAGCTGCCGCGCCAGAAACTCACCCCGCGCGAAGCGTACCGCCACATCGTGACCGGAAACGTCGAGCTTGTGCCGTCAAGCCGTCTTGAGGGCCGCGTGAGCGCGAACTCCGTAATCCCGTACCCGCCCGGGATCCCGATGCTGATGTCCGGCGAGGTCTTCGGCGGCGAGGACTGCCCGCAGATCAAATACCTGAAGCAGCTGGAGACGTGGGACGCGGAGTTCCCCGGTTTCGAGCACGTGACCGAGGGTGCCGAGACCATCGACGGCGTGTACCACGTGATGTGCGTGAAGGAAGGATGACGCAAAGGATTGAATTGCCGCCGGGATCACCCTCGTTTCCGGCGGCTTTCTCTTTTTTACCTCAACATGGTTGGTGTCTTCAGCGTCAGGGTCATGACCGCCTCGGCGGGGAAGACCTCGCCGCGGTAGATCGTGCGTCCGTAATTGCGCTGAAAATCGACCGCCAGTCCGACCTGATCCGGGGGAAGCCCCGGGAATGAAAACGTGAACGTGAGGTCGGGCGAAACGGGGAAGGGACCGAGCCTAACCGGGATGAACGGCAGCCGATGCAGAACATCCGGAGCCAGGGAGACCGTTTCACGTTTGCCGTTGCAGACGACGTCGATCACGCGCGGCTGTTCCGTGTAGAACGTCACCGTCACGTAGGCTTTCGAGTATTTCGAAAGATCCAGGTCGCGCGAGGAGAACGACTTGGAAACCGTCATGTTACCATCGAGTTTCACCGCCGACCAGCCGTCCAGATAGTTCGGACCATTGTCATGCGCCAGAAACTCGTAATGCGTCTTCAGCCGCACGCCGTCCGGCCGCGTCAGCTTCGTCAGCCCGGGTTCATACCATGTCCTGTAGCTCGGATAGAAAAAGTACGCGAAATACGCGCCCGCAAGCAGTGCCGGGCAGAAATGCAGAAGCATGCGACGTCTGTTTTTCTTTCCGCCGCGAATCGTGCGGACAAGGTCCGCGACAAATACTGCCGCGCCGACCGCGAAAAGCGGGATGACCGGCACGCGGAACCGCGCAAGCACGTAAAACGCCACGGTGGCGAGGGCGTACAGGAAGATAAAGAGATACAGCAGAAGCTCGCCGGGGTGTCTTTTCAGGCGGGGAATGCCGAGGAAGAAACCCGCCAGCGCCAGCATGATGAGCAGTCCGGTCGGGACGATGCCGAAGATGCGGAAGATGGAGCTTTCCGTTGCGTTCACGCCAAGTTGGATATTGTTCGGGATCTCGTGCGAATCGAAGAACAGGAAAAACTTCTCCGCCTGAAGCTGAAGGAACGCCGCAGGCTCCGCGCGGAACCAGTCCCAGATGCGAAGCGGAACGGAGCGTTTGGCGGCGTGGTCCATCCATTCGTCATAGGTCGGCGGATACGGGATCGGGAGGCCGCCGGGCGGGGATTCCGGGTTGTTGCCGAGCGTGAGGACCGCGGGACCGGCGGTCGAGGGACCGGACAGGGAATGCGTCGCAAGGGTGTTTTTAAGGGCGAAAGGCGTCTGGGGCAGGATGATTGCGGCAAGACAGAGAACCGCCGCCAGAACGGCCTTTCCGCGCGTCGGAAAGCGTTTCCGGCGCAGGGCGATAATGTAGGCGACGACGACAGCAGGCAGGAAACACCAGGCGTTGCCGCGCGACAGGATCGCGAACGACAGGATCAGGCCCGCGAGAATGAAATGGAGCAGCCGCCCGGTCTTCATCGCCCGGAGCGTAAAGTACAGCAGCAGCGTGAACCACATCGCCTGCTGGATCTCGATCAGCGCGTAGGGCACGTAGAAAAACAGCATCGTGGAGAATGCGCACAGGGCCGCCGCAAGCAGACCGGTCCGGCGCGACCTAAGCCTTGCCCCGATCAGCCCGGCGCACCATACGATCACCCCGGCGCAGAACGACTGTGCGATGCCCACGCCGAGATATTCGGAGCGGAGCAGGAATTTGACCGTCGGGAGGAAGACCGCGTAGTAAAACGGCTGGTAGACGAACTCCGCCGGGAAGTGTCCGTACAGGATGCCGCGGGAAAGCGCGTGATAGGTCGCCATGTCCGTGACGTCCGGCGGCGCGAATGCGAACGGGTCCGTAGCGACGACCTGCGCGGACATGACGATGCGGAGCAGGACAGCGGCGAGGGTGATCAGCGCGAGCGGAAGGAAAAAAGTCCTGACGTTCCGGCGGCGCAGAAAGCCTCCG
>JAEEQO010000030.1 GCA_016285335.1 Victivallales bacterium
GAATGCGTCGTGGCCCCCGATTTCGAGCCGGAAGCGCTCGAAGGCTTCAACGACAGCGTGACCTACAAGGTCAACAAGCAGCTCCGCGTGCTCAAGTGCGGCGCGCTCGACACCCTGCCCAAATTCGTCGGCGATCCCGCCGTGAACACCATCAAGGTGCTCGCCGACGGCTCGCTCGTGATCGCCGCCCCGCTCCTTACCCACGTCCGCTCGTTCGCCGACCTCCCCGCCGCCACCGGCGAGAACAAAGCGTGCGGCGCGCAGGTCTCCACCGTGGAGCCGACCGACCAGCAGGCGAAGGACCTGCTCGCGGCGTGGTACATCAACATTTCCGTGCGTTCGAACGGCGTCGTGATCGTGAAGAACGGCCAGACGCTCTCCGTGGGAACCGGCGAGCAGGACCGCGTGGGCGCGGTCGAACAGGCTATCGAAAAGTTCAAGCAGAAATTCACCGGCGATGTCACGCTCGACGGCGCGGCCATGTCCAGCGACGGATTCTTCCCGTTCCCGGACGCCCTCGAAGTCGCCGCCGCCGCGGGCATCCGCGCGGTCGTCTCGCCCGCCGGCTCCCTGAAGGACGCCGACGTGGTGAAGCGCGCGAACGAACTCGGCGTGGCGCTGCGTCACGCCCCGGAACGCATCTTCTCGCACCACTGATCTCCTGATCGCGAGCTCAAACCCGCGGGCGGCCATGACGGACGAATTCGGCGCCGAATCCGGAAACGCCTCCCTCGCCGAGCACAAGCTCAACGGGGAAGTGGAACACATCGTGTACGAAAGCGAGGACGACGCGTACACCGTGTTTCGCCTGCGGGACGCCCAGGGCGCGGTTTTCACCGCCGTCGGGTCCGTGCCCGGGCTTTCCCCCGGCCAGACAGTCCGGCTCTCCGGCAAATGGGAGATGCACAAGGACCATGGCCGGCAGTTCCGCGTGAGCTCGTGCGAGTTCTCGCTCCCGGCCACACGCAACGGCCTCATCAAATATCTCTCCAGCGGCGTCGTGAAGGGCATCGGCGAGAAATACGCCCGCGCCATCGTCGACACGTTCGGCCCGGACACGCTGAACGTGCTGAACCAGCAGTCGCGCCGCCTGAAGGAAGTCCCCGGCCTCGGCAAGAAGCGCATCGATGCCATCCGCAAGGCGTGGAAGGAAAACGAGGACCGCCGCGAAAGCCAGATCTACCTGCAGGGGCTCGGCATCAATCCCGCGTGGTTCGTCCGCATCTACGAAAAGTACGGCAACGAGGCTCCTGCGGCCATCCGCGAGAACCCGTACCGCCTCGCCGCCGACATCAAGGGCATCGGATTCACATACGCCGACAAGATCGCCCGCCAGCTCGGCATCGGCAGGAACGACGTGCGCCGCATGACCGCGGGCGTGACCTACGGCCTCCTGCAGGCGCGTCAGGCGGGACACGTCTGCATGCCGCAGGCCGCGTTCGTCAAATTTCTGGCGGAACTGCTCGACGTGGACGAGGCGGACGCGGGCACGGCCATCGAAAAGGCGCTCGAAACCAACCGGGCGGCATCCTGCGTTTCGCACGAGGGCGATGTGATGATCTACGAGCCCGGACTCCTGCGCTGCGAGGACGAACTGCCGTTCATCATCCGCTTCCTCCAATCGCGCGAACGCTACGCAGGGATGAAACTCGCGCAGGTCCCCGCCCCGCCGAACTCGAAATTCAGTTCGGAACAGCTCCTCGCCGTCAACCGCGTGTCGCAGTCGCCCCTCACCATCATCACCGGCGGACCCGGCGTCGGCAAGACCACGGTCGTGTCGGAGATCGTCCGCCGCGCGAAGCTCGCCCGCCTCGCCATCGCGCTGGCGGCCCCGACCGGACGCGCCGCAAAACGCATGACCGAAGCCACCGGCATCACCGCGTTCACGCTTCACCGCCTGCTCAAATGGGACCCCGCCGCCCGCAAGTTCGTGTTCGGACGCGGCAACCAGCTCCCCTACGACCTCTTCGTGCTGGATGAGACGTCCATGCTCGACATCCTGCTCGCACTCGCGTTCTTCCGCGCGGTCAAGCCCGGCGCTTCGGTCGTGATCGTGGGCGACCCGGACCAGCTGCCGTCCGTCGGACCCGGCAATGTGCTGAACGACCTCATCGCGTCCGGCGTCTGCCCCGTTTCCCGCCTCACGCAGATCTTCCGCCAGGGCGACGGCAGCGGCATCATCCACGCAGCCCACGACGTGAACCACGGCGTCGTGCCGCGTCTGCCCCGCCGCGAGAAGGACGCCCCGGCCGATTTCTACTGGATCGAGAAGGACGACCCGGAGGACGCCGCCGACGTGATCGAACGCATGATCTGCGACCGCATCCCGCGCCGGTTCGGGCTCGACCCGGTCCGCGACGTGCAGCTGCTGTGCCCCATGAACCGCGGCACGGTCGGCACGCAGGCCATGAACGAGCTGCTTCAGGAGAAGTTGAACCCGGAGAAGAAATTCGTGTTCCGCTCGCTCGGACGCACGTTCAAGACCGGCGACAAGGTCATGCAGATCGTGAACAACTACGACAAGAACGTCTTCAACGGCGACATGGGCTTCCTCGGACGCATCGACTTCAAAAACGAATCGTTCCAGGTGCGCTACGAGTCCGGCCCGCAGGTCGAATACCGCTTCGAAGAGGCTGAACAGCTCGTGCCCGCCTACGCCGTCACGGTCCATAAGTCGCAGGGCTGCGAATTCCCCGCCGTCGTGATGCCGCTGCTCTCCCAGCACTACATGATGCTCCAGCGGAACCTGCTTTACACCGGCATCACCCGCGCAAAACGCCTCATGGTCCTGGTCGGCTCCCGTAAGGCCGTCTCCATGGCGGTCCGCAACGCCGTCCGCGAGCCGCGCTACTCGCTTCTGCTGGAAAAACTCATCACAGGAGGTCCGCTCACATGAACACGTCCGGCCCCATTCCGTACACCCCGGTCAACTACGAATTCCCGTTTCCGAAGATCCGTGCTCAGGGCACGCTCGCCGCGATCGGGTCGTGCTTCGCGCAGGACATCGCGGAAACGCTGCTCGACAGCTCCATGAAGGGCATGATCAACCCGAACGGCATCCTGTACAACCCCTACTCCATCAACGACGCGCTTCAGCGGCTGGAATGCGGCTACACGGAGAGCGATTTCTTCGAGCTCAACGGCCTGTGGCATTCGTGGCGGCACCACGGCTCCTTCTCCGCCCCGAGCGCGGCCGAGGGCGCCGAAAGAGCCAACGAATCCGCGAAGAAGTTCCGCCGCGTGCTCAAAAAAGCCGATTTCTTCCTCATGACCGTCTCCACGGCGGTCGTCTGGCGGCACATGCCGGAACGCCTCGTGGTCGCGAACTGCCACAAGGTGCCCGGCAACGAGTTCGAGCAATTCGTGCTGAGCTACGACACCTGCCGCGCCGCCATGCGGAACGCATGCGAGATCATCCGTTCGTACAACGCGAATTGCCCGATCATCCTCACGCTGTCGCCCGTACGCCATAATCCCGGCGACCTCGCCACGAACTCGCTTTCGAAGGCGCGGCTCCGGGCGGCCATGGCGGACGTTTGCACGAAAGTGGATGGATGCGCCTATTTCCCTGCGTTCGAGATCCTGAACGACGAACTGCGCGACTACCGGTTCTACGCCGAGGACATGCTCCATCCCTCCGAGCTCGCGCGGAAGATCATCCTCGAACGTTTCCTCGACGCGTGCTTCATCCCGCGGGCGAAGGCCGACTACGAGGCGGCGGAACTCCGCCGTCGGCAGTCGCGCCACATCCCGATCGCGGGACAGGGGGAATAAGCCATGTGCGGGATCGCAGGGTGTTTCAACCGGAAAACGCCGCCCGACGAGGCATTGCTTCAAAAGTTGTGCGGCACGATGCGCCAGCGCGGCCCGGATGCGTCCGGCACACACCTCGACGGCCCGCTCGGGCTCGCTCACACGCGTCTCTCCGTGATCGACCTCGACGGCGGCTGCCAGCCCATGTCGAGCGAAGACGGACGTTTCACGATCGTGTTCAACGGCGAGATCTTCAACTTTCGCGAGCTCAGAGATGAGCTGGAGCACAAGGGCGAAACATTCCGCACGAAATCCGACACGGAAGTCCTGCTGAAACTCCTGATCCGCGAGGGGGCGGACTGTCTCCCGCACCTCAACGGCTTCTTCGCTTTCGCGTTCTACGACGCGGCGGAAAAAGCGCTCCTGCTGGCGCGCGATTACCACGGCGTGAAACCCCTGTTTTATTTTCACCTCCCGACCGGCGAGTTCGGCTTCGCAAGCCGTTTTTTCACGCTCACACTTTGCCCCGGGTGCCCGGACGAGATTTCGCCGGAAGCGCTGGCGGATTACCTCGCGTTCCAGTACATTCCCGCGCCCGCCACGATCCGCAAGGGCGTGAAGAAGCTCATGCCCGGGACCGCGGTCGAATTCGAGCTGGAAACGGGCATAATGCGGGAAATCGACTGGGGCGCGCGAGTCGAGCTGAAACCGGAGACGATCTCCTACGAAGATGCCTGCGAACGTGTGCGAAATCTGCTTTCGGCTGCCGTGGAGCGCCGTCTTATCGCCGACGTGCCGCTCGGCGTGTTCCTGTCCGGCGGGCTCGACTCCGCCATCATGACCGCGCTTGCCGCGAAGCATTCGTCCGGCCCGCTGGAGTGCTTCTCCATCGGGTTCGACGATCCGCGCTACGACGAAAGCGCCGACTGCAAAACCGCCGCGGCCCACCTCGGAAAACTGGCTCCGCATGGTCTGCATCATCACATTAAAACCGTCCAGCCAAACGACTTCGATCTGCTGCCGAAACTCGCGGACGAGTTCGGCGAACCTTACGCCGACGCGTCCATGCTCCCGACGTATTTCCTGGCGCAGTTCGCACGCGAACACGTGACCGTGGCACTGAGCGGCGACGGCGCGGACGAGCTCTTCGGCGGATATGAACGCTACCGCGCGATGTCCATGCTCGGGAAACTCCGTTCGTTCACGCCGGGCGCGCTCTGGAACGCCGCGGCGGCCTGTCTGCCGGATTCGGGCGAACGAAGCAAAGCGGGACGCCTGAAGCGGTTCCTGCGCCTGGGCGCGGTCGCAGGCGACGCCGCGCGCTACGACGCCCTGATGTCGCATTTCGCGGCGGAATCCATTTCAAATATTGCGCCCGGTCTTCGCCCGCATCTGAGCTCGAAACGCACCCTGCCGGACGCCGCCTGCCTCATGGCGTCGCTGATGGAGGACGATCTGCACCGTTATCTGCCCGGCGACGTGCTGACGAAGGTCGACGTCTGCTCCATGGCGGCCTCGCTCGAGGTCCGCAATCCGTTCCTCGATCCGCAGGTATCCGCGTTTGCGCGTTCGCTGCCGGTCGACTTCAAAATCCAGGGCTCCCGCCGCAAGCGCATCCTCGGCGACGCCTTCGCATCCGAGCTCCCGACGGGCTGGGCCGAACGGAGGAAACGCGGCTTCGGCGTGCCCGTGGCGGCGTGGTTCCGCACCGTCTGGCGCGACCGTCTGCGCTCGGCTCTGCTGGACGGGCTTCCGAAGCATTGGGACATGTTCGACCGGGACGCCGTGGAACGCCTGATCGACGCCCATCAGACTGGCGGAAAAGACCGTTCCTACCTGTTGTTTTCGCTGCTGATGCTGTCGTTTCAGGGCAAAAACACATAATTTTTCGGATTTCGATTTGCAAATCCGGCAAGGATAAGTATTTTATAATGCACAATCTTACAACACGGGGCTCCGCGAACCGGGGCCGCCGCGCCGGAAAAGCCGCCTGACGGACGGTCCGGCGCATCAATTTGTGAAGGATAACAGATGATCTGCGAAACAAACAACGAAGCCGACGTCCGGGAAGCGATGCACGAGCTCGGGCTCCGCGCCCTCCGCGCCTCCCGTGCCCTGGCCTCCGCCTCCGCCGCCGACCGCGTGCGCTGGCTGCATGCGATGGCGGACGCGCTCGAACGCGATACCGGCCTCATCCTGGCCGCAAATGCCGAAGATTTGGACGAAGCGAAAAAGAACGGGCTGGACGCTCCGAAGCTGGAACGCCTCACCCTGACGCCGAAACGCGTGAAGGACGTGGCGGACGCCCTGCGCCATGTGGCCGGGCTCGACGACCCGGTCGGACGCATCCTCTCCACCGTCACGCGCCCGAACGGCCTCCGCATCGACAAGGTCTCCGTGCCGATCGGCGTGATCGCGATCATCTACGAATCCCGCCCGAACGTGACGGTCGACGCTGCCGGGCTCTGTGTCAAATCCGGCAACGCGGTCATTCTGCGCGGCGGCAGCGAGGCGCTGCGCTCGAACACCGCGTTCGCGAAGTGCATCTCCGACGCCGGGATCGCGGCGGGCATGCCCGAAGGCGCGGTCCAGCTTGTGCCGTTCAAAGGCCATGCCGCCGTCTCCGCCATGTTGAAGATGGACGACTGCATCAACCTGGTCATCCCGCGCGGCGGCGAACGCCTGATCCGCGCCGTGGTCGAACAGGCCACGATGCCGGTCATCAAGCATTACAAAGGCGTGTGCCACATCTTCGTCGACCACGTGTGCGACCAGGATCAGGCGCTCGTCGTCATCGAAAACGCAAAGTGCCAGCGTCCGAGCGTCTGCAACGCGCTGGAGACCATCCTCATCGACGCCTCCATCGCGCCGGAGTTCGCCCCCAAGCTCGCCGCGAAGCTCGCACAGCTCGGCGTGACCATGCACGGCGACGAAGCGTTCGCGAAGCTCGCCGCGCCCGTCGCGGTCGTCCCCGCCACCGAGGAGGACTGGCCGAAGGAATACCTTTCGCTCGACGTCGCGGTCCGCATCGTTCCCGGCGTGAAGGAAGCGGTCGACCACATCAACCGCTACGGTTCCGGCCACAGCGACAGCATCCTCACGACCGACGAAGCGAACGCGCAGTTCTTCCTGGACAACGTCGACTCCGCGGCCGTGTACTGGAACGCCTCCACGCGGTTCACCGACGGCGGCGAGTTCGGCATGGGCGCCGAAATGGGCATCAGCACGGACAAGCTCCATGCGCGCGGCCCGATGGGCCTCCCCGAACTCACCTCCTACAAGTACAAGATATACGGCACGGGCCAGATCCGCTCCTGACCCGGCCCGCTCATGCGCCTGATCCGCCGGAGCTTTTCCGCTCCGGCAGGGCCGATTTATTCCCGCAACCCCCATTTATCGACAGAACATGAAACCGATCACTGCAGCGGTAATGACCCTCGGCTGCCGCCTCAACCAGGCCGACAGCGCGCTCCTGACCGACAGGCTGATCCGCCTCGGATTCCGGATCGTCCCGCCGGACGCCTCCAGCAGTCCGAACCTCATCCTCATCAACTCCTGCACGGTCACGGAGACCGCCTACAAGAAAAGCAAGCAGGCGCTGCGCTCCATCCGCGCCGAAAACCCGCAGTCGTTCATCGTCTTCACCGGCTGCGCCGCGGACGTGAGCCGAGACGAGCTGGAGCGGAACCAGGACATCGACCTGGTGCTGACCAACGAGCAGAAGAAGAACATCGAAACGATCCTGCCCGAATATCTGGCATTACTGGAAAAACGCGCCGTCCCCGCTGCGCCCAAGCTCGCGAAGGGCATCTTCGCCGAACAGGCGCAGGGCGTGTTCCCGTTCCGTTCCCGCGCGTTCATCAAGGTGCAGGAAGGCTGCAACAACAGCTGTTCCTACTGCATCGTGCCGGCGGCCCG
Organism: Victivallales bacterium; assembly: GCA_016285335.1. The sequence goes on from JAEEQO010000030.1 coordinate 7,672, forward strand.
CGGCCCGGAACGTTCCCGCGACCCGAAGGAGATCGCCGCCGAGTTCCAAAAGGCCGTGGACGACGGGTTCCAGGAGATCGTGCTGACCGGCGTGAACACGTGCCACTACAAGGCGGGCAAGACCGGGATGCCGGAGCTCATCGACCGCCTGTGCGAAATCCCCGGCGACTTCCGCATCCGCCTGAGCTCCACCGAGCCCTGCGACGAGCTGTTCCCGATCGTCGACGCCATGAAGCGCAACCTCGGGAAAGTCTGCGAATTCCTGCATCTGCCCCTTCAGAGCGGCTGCGACAGGATCCTGAAGGCCATGAACCGCCACTGCGACACCGCGAAGTTCGCCGAGTATGCGGCATACGCCCGTGCGGCGATCCCGAACCTCCACCTCGGCACGGACATCATCGTCGGGTTCCCCGGCGAGACGGACGCCGATTTCGCGGAATCGCTCGAATTCCTGCGGAAGACGGACTTCGCGAACATCCACATCTTCCCGTATTCGCCCCGCAAGGGCACTCCGGCGGCGGACATGCCGGACAAGGTGCAGAAGACCGTGGCCGCCGACCGCATCGAACAGCTCAAGGCGCTGAAGGAGGAGTGCGCGACGAAGTTCGCGAAGAGCCTCGTCGGCTCCACCGGCGCGGTCCTGATCGAGTCCAACTGCAACAGGAAAGAACTCTGGGACGGCTGGTCCGGCAACTACGTCCGCACCATCGTCAGCAGCGACACGGACATCTCCCGCAGGCTGCTCCGCGTGAAGTTCCAGCGGTTCCTCCCCATCGGCGCGCTTTTTGCGGAAATTATCGGCGGGAACGATTGATTTTTCCGGGTTTCCGGTGTATCTTTTTCACGGAATCACACTGAACAGAAAGAACCCGGTCCGCGCCATGCCCCCCGAAAAGGAAAAGAAAACCGCGCTCGTCGCCGCCGTGGAAATCCTCGCCAGACGCCTCGTTTCCACGCACGAACTGCGTTCGAAACTCGCCGCGAAAAAACTCTATTCCCCGGCCGAGATCGACGATGCCGTGCTTGCGGTCAAACGCATGGGCGCGCTTCACGACGATTTCCTCGCCGAAGACGTGGCGCGTTCCTACAGATCCCGCGGATACGGTCCCGCCCGCATCCGCATGGCGCTCAGAAAACGCGGCATCCCGGCGGAGATCATCGAACAGGTCCTGAACGGGAACGAGGAGGAAGACAACACGGCGGCGGAAGCAGGCGAATCAGGCAAGTCCGAAGATGCGGACAGCGCGGTCGCGGTCCTGCATCACAAAGCCGCACAGTTCCGCCGCGAACCCGATCCGCGCAAACGCAAGGCAAAGGCCGTGCGATGTCTCGTCGGACGCGGTTTTTCCTACGAGGACGCCATCGCCGCGGCTGACCGCTGGATGCGGGAAGAGGGAGAAAGGCCGGACGACGAATGAAATCCACCTCATTGCTGCAACGTCTTTTCCACGCCGTTCTGCCCGTCCTTGTTTTCGCCTTTGCCGCGTTGTTCAGCGCATGCGGCGGCCCGAAGGAAGACCCGGCGACCGTCAAACGCGTCGTGATGAGCCTCGGCAAGCAGATCAACACGCTCGACCCCGTGCTCGCCGCCGACACCACCAGCCAGTACGTCTGCGGCGCGTTCTACGACACGCTGCTTCAATACCGTTACGCCGAGGGCGAATATGCCCTAGAACCGTGCATGCTGGCCGCCATGCCGGAAGTCTCGCCCGACGGCACGGCATACACATGCGTCCTGCGCGACGACCTGTTCTTTCAGGACGGCGAAGCGTTCGTAGGCACCGATAAGTCCGCCCGGAAGGTCACCGCGCGCGACGTGGCGTTCTCCATCCTGCGCCTTGCCGACACGCGGCTGCGTTCGCCCGGGCTCTGGCTGATCCGCGACCGCATCCGCGGCCTGGAGGCGTTCCGGAAGCGCACGGAAGCCGCGGAGGAAGGCGACCTCTCTCCCTACGATAATTTGTGCGAGGGATTGGAGATCAGGGACGACCGCACGCTCGTGATCCATCTGGAGAAGCCGGACCCGCGGTTCCTGTACGCCCTCGCGCTCCCCTACACCGCCGTCGTCTCCCGCCGCGTTCTGGAGCATTACGGCGACGACTTCGCGGACCATCCGCAGGGATCCGGTCCGTTCCGCCTGACCCGCTGGGAAAAGGATTACATCATCGAAATGGAGCGCTACGACGGCTACCATGCGGAAACCGACGGCCGCACCCTGCCCGCCGCCGACAGGATCTCCTGTTACCTCGTGAAACAGCCCCTCGCCTCATGGCTGATGTTCCTGCAAGGCCGTCTGGACCTGTACGTGCCGGACAGCGAATGTTTCGAGGCGGTCGTGAACAAGGACCTGCAGCTGTCGCCCGCCCTGCGCGGACGCGGCATCCGCCTGCTGTCCCGTCCCCAGCTCGAAACCAACTACATCGGCTTCAATTTCACCGATCCGCTCCTTGGCGGCAATCCGCACCTCCGCCGTGCCATCACACTCGCGTTCGACCGCGAACGCCGCATCGAACACTCCGGCAGCCGGTTCTCCGCCGCCTACGGACCCGTCCCGCCGGGCGTCCCCGGCGCGGTCACGGAGCCGAATCCCGAACTCGGACACCGCGACATCGAATCCGCGAAACGCGAGCTCGAACTCGCCGGGTTCAAGGACGGCATCGACCCGAAGACCGGACGCCCGCTCGTGATCACGTTCGACCAGACCGGCAGCGACACGTTCTACCGCCAGACCGCCGAGCTCATGGCAAACGACATGAAGGAGATCGGCATCGAGATCCAGCCGGAGTTCAACACCTGGCCGCGCTTCGTCCAGAAGCTCCGCGCCGGCAGCATCCAGCTCTTCCGCTATTCCTGGACCGCCGACTACCCCGACGCCGAAAACTTTCTCCAGCTCTTCTACGGCGAGAACGCCGGCGGCTGCAACCGCGTGAACTACCGGTCCGACGTGTACGACGCCATGTACCGCGAGTTCCTGACCATTTCCGATCCTGCCGCGTACGCCGCGAAGTCGCAGGAGATGATCCGGTTCCTGCAAAGGGAATGTCCCTGGATCTTCGAGACGCACACCATGTGCTTCGTGATGGCGCACGAATGGCTCTCCGGCTACATGCCGCACGATTTCGCGTTCAACCGCTGGAAATACCTCTGCGTCGACCCGGCGGAACGCGAACGGAAGATCAAGTCGTTCAAGCCGTTCTCCATGAAGGAACTCACGTACTAGTCCGTGTCCGAGCGGAGCCGGACACTATATCGTCACAGCTTGCTGTGTGCCGTTGCGAAGCGAGGCACTACTTCAGTCAAGGCTCGCCCTTGGTCTACCATTTTGATTTTCTTTGCCTTATTTTTCAGAAAAATGATTGTTTCGATTTGCAATAATATTTGACATGGTGTATATTATCATGTTTTCTGCATACTTCAACCTCTCATAACGGAGTATATTCATGGCCAATTCCGATCCCGCAGCCCTCAGAAAGACTGTTTCAAGACTCTATGATGCTTTCCGCGAGGCCGCTGAAACCGTCGGCAACATTTCCACCATCGACGTCAGCATCCGCCAGCACCAGACGATGTCGCTCGTGTGCCGTCTGACCGAAGACAAACCGAACGGCGTCACGCTGAAAGAACTTGCGGAAGCCATGAAACTTGCCCCGGCGACCGTGTCCGAACTCGTCGAATCCCTCGTGAAGAAAGATTTCCTCCAGCGCGTCCAGAACCCGGAAGACCGTCGCGCCGTGCAGATCACGCTCACCGACCACGGCCAGACTCTCCTGGATGAATGCCTCAAAACCGTCGACAGCTTGTGCGAAAAGCTTCTTGCGGGGCTTCAGCCCGCCGAGCGCACCGCGATGCTGAACGCCCTGTCGAAGATTACGAGCAAGCTCCCATAATCCTCCGGCATGTCGGCAGCGGCGCAGACGCTTTTGCCGACTGCTTTCCACACGTGTAAGATCTTTTCTTTCCGGGTAAATCGTTTGATTTTCCCGGAAAGTTTTTTTCGTAGGGGGGTATCCGCGGCTCATTCGGCGTCATAAGGGCCAAGTGTGCCATTTCTGCACATATGCCACATTGTCACAGGTTCTGTTTTTTGTTCGTGCCGAAAAGGTTCGGGAGGGAACATCCGAAAAAAAGCCGGTGGACATCCGGCTGAACCGGTGAGGACAAATCGCGCGATCACCGTGCCCCAAGTGAGACATTCTGTCTCGAAATATTGTCGCAAATAATCCGCACCCCTTGATTTCGAATGGATTCAAATATTGGCACGCGATTTGCTTCATTCCAGGCAGCATCACAACAAACCGAATCAACAACCATACAAAACAAGGAGTCGTGATTATGCTGGACATTCAGAAAATGACCGAAAAAACACGCGAAGCCCTTGCAACCGCCGGAATCGTTGCCCGCGAAAACGGGCATCAGGAGATCCGTCCGATCCATCTGCTCGCCGCCCTGATGCGGCAGGAAGGCGGCCTGCTGCCGTCGCTGCTGAAGCGCATCGGCACTCCGAATCAGCTACTATCCGGGGCAGTGGACGCCGAACTGGCCAAACTGCCGAAAGTGTCCGGGAACGCCGCGGACGTGTATCCGTCGCGCGATTTCAGCAACATCCTGGTGGAGGCCCGCGACCGCGCGGAGCAGATGAAGGACGAGTACATCAGCGTGGAACACCTGCTGATGGCGATGATCGACAAGGACGCCGCCTGCGCCGCCGCGCTCGAAAAAGCCGGACTCACGGCCGATACGCTACTAAAAACCCTGGTCGAGATCCGCGGCAACCAGCGCGTGACCAACGAGAATCCCGAAGCCTCGTTCGAGGCGCTCGAAAAATACGGACGCGACCTCACGCAGGCCGCCCGCCAGAACAAGCTCGACCCGGTGATCGGCCGTGACGACGAGATCCGCCGCACCGTGCAGATCCTCGCCCGCCGCACCAAGAACAACCCCGTTCTGATCGGCGAACCCGGCGTCGGCAAGACTGCCATCGTCGAGGGGCTGGCGGTCCGCATCGTGAAGGGCGACGTACCGGAATCCCTGCGGAACAAGCGCCTGGTGGCGCTCGACATGGGCGCGCTGATCGCCGGCGCGAAGTACCGCGGCGAATTCGAGGAGCGCCTGAAAGCCGTCCTGAAGGAGGTCTCCGGCTCGAACGGCGACGTGATCCTGTTCATCGATGAACTCCACACGGTCGTCGGCGCGGGAGCGTCCGAGGGCTCCATGGACGCGGGCAACCTGCTGAAGCCCGCCCTGGCACGCGGCGAACTGCACTGCATCGGCGCGACCACGCTCAACGAATACCGCAAGTACATCGAAAAGGATCCCGCGCTCGAACGCCGGTTCCAGTCCGTGCTGGTGCCGCAGCCGTCCGTCGAGGACACCATCTCCATTCTGCGCGGCCTGAAGGAACGCTACGAGCTGCATCACGGCGTGAAGATCCGCGACGGCGCGCTCGTGGCTGCCGCCGTGCTTTCCGACCAGTACATCGCCGACCGGTTCCTGCCGGACAAGGCGATCGACCTGATCGACGAAGCCGCGGCCAAGCTTCGCACCGAGATCGATTCCTGTCCGCAGGAGATCGACGAGGCGGAACGCAAGTCCATGCGCATGGAGATCGAGCTCTCCGCCCTCCGCAAGGAGAAGGACGAGGCCAGCGCGGCACGTCGCGAGGAACTGGAAAAGGAACTCGCCGACATGAAGGAAAAGGCGAAGGCGATGCGCGCCTCGTGGAACGCCGAAAAGGACGCCATCGGCAAGCTTCAGACGCTCCGCGAAAGCCGCGACACCGCGAAAGGCGAGCTCGAAAAGGCCGAACGCGACAGCGACCTCCAGCGCGCCGGCGAACTCCGGTTCAGCATCATCCCCGGCATCGAAAAGCAGATCGCCGAGGCGGAAAAAGCCCTCGCGGGCGACGAGACCGGCAAGCGCATCCTGAAGGAGGAGGTGACCGAGGAGGACATCGCGGACATCGTGAGCCGCTGGACCTCGATTCCGGTCGCCAAGCTGGTCCGCAGCGAACGTGACAAGCTGCTGCACCTGTCCGAGCATCTGCATCTGCGGGTCGTCGGCCAGGACGAAGCCGTCGAGGCCGTGTCCGACGCCGTTCTGAGGTCGCGTTCCGGCCTGAAGGACCCGAAACGCCCCATCGCGTCGTTCCTGTTCCTCGGCCCCACCGGCGTGGGCAAGACCGAGCTCGCACGCGCCCTCGCCGAAGACCTGTTCGACGACGAACGCGCCATCATCCGCATCGACATGTCCGAGTACATGGAGAAATACAGCGTGTCTCGGCTCATCGGCGCGGCGCCCGGCTACGTCGGATTCGAGGAAGGCGGCCAGCTGACCGAGGCGGTCCGCCGCAGACCCTACGCCGTGGTGCTCTTCGACGAGATCGAGAAGGCGCATCCCGACGTGTTCAACCTCTTCCTGCAAATTCTGGAGGACGGCCAGCTGACCGATTCGCACGGCCGCACCGTGAGCTTCAAGAACACGATCATCATCATGACGTCGAACCTCGGCAGCGACCTGCTGCTGGAGAGCGGCGGCGACGCGGAGAAGGTGCGCCCCGAGATCGACAGGCTCCTGCACGCGCAGTTCCGCCCCGAGTTCCTGAACCGTATCGACGGCATCCTGCTCTTCAAGCCGCTGGAACTCGCCCAGATCGAGTCCATCTTCGACATCCAGATCGGGCTGCTCCGCGAACGCCTGAACAAACAGGGCGTCGCGCTCGAGATCACGCCGAAGGCGCGCACCGTGCTCGCCAAGCGCGGCTACGATCCGCGGTTCGGCGCGCGTCCGCTGAAGCGCGTGCTGGTGAACGACCTGGAGACGCCGCTTTCCCGGAAGCTGATCTCCGGCGAGCTGCACGAGGGCATGACTCTGACCGTCGGCGTGAAAAAAGACGGCGAACTTGAGTTCACCTGCGCGGACAAAGGTTGAAAAACGCGCGTTGGCACGTTATATTAAAAAATCATATTCAAAAACCGGAGAAACACCATGCACAATAAGAAACACGGCGTGGACCACGCCGAAAAGATAGAGGCGGATGCCGCCGCGGAAGCCCGCGAAATGCCCACCATGGAGCCGAAAGGAACGGCGGCATTCGACGAGGCGGCGCAGGCCGCGGCGTCCGCGATGGCCGACGCGAATTTCGAGTACGAAGCCGACTGCGCGAAGATCGAAAAGCTCGAGGCCCAGCTCAAGGAAACGGAAGAGAAGCTGAAAGAGGCGGAACGTCTCCGTCTCCTCGCCCTCGCCGAAATGGACAACCAGCGGAAGCGCCTGGCAAAGGAAATGGAGAATGTGCGGCTCAACACCACGCAGGACACCATCTTCCCGTTCCTTCAGGTCTTCGACCATTTCACCATGGCGGTGGCCGCCGCCGGCAAGTCCAGCTCGCTCGAATCCCTGATCCAGGGCATGGAGATCATCCAGAAGGAATTCGACAAGGCGTTCGCCGACCTCGACATCACAGTCATCGACGCCGAAGGCAAGCCGTTCGATCCCGCGCTTCACGAGGCGGTCGCCGAGGAGGCGTCCGACACCGTGCCGAACGGCATTGTGATCCGCCAGTGGAGCCGCGGCTACCAATGCGGTTCGCGGCTGCTGAAGCCCGCGATGGTCGTGGTCAGCTCCGGCCCGGCCGGGGAAAAGAAGGACGGAGAATAAGCGTTCCAGACACGCCGGGGGCGGCTCGATCCTCTCCGGCGGGTCTTCGTTTTCAGGCGAAATAAGTTCAGGCAAACAGGCAATACCGAGGGATCATCCATGGCAAAGGATTATTACGACATACTGGGAATATCCAAAACGGCGACGGCGGACGAGATCAAGAAGGCGTACCGCAAGCTCGCCGTCAAATACCACCCCGACAAGAACCCCGGGGACAAGGCCGCGGAAGAGAAGTTCAAGGAAGTCTCCCGCGCCTATGAAGTCCTCAGCGACGAGAAGAAGCGCAAGCAGTACGACCAGTTCGGGCCCGACGTCTTCGAGCGCACCGGCGGCCAGGGCTACGGCCCCGGGACCGGCGGATTCTCCGGCGGTCCGGGCGGCGGGTTCTCCGGCGGCGGTTTCAATTTCTCCGGCTTCTCCGATCCGCGCGACATCTTCAGCCAGGTGTTCGGCGGCGGCGACGGCGGATTCTCGTTCGACGACCTGCTCGGCGGCATGAGAAACGGCCGCGGCGCGCGGCGGCGTTCGGCCTCCGGCGCCCGCAAAGGCGAAGACCTGAACTGCCGTGTGGAGATCGACCTGGAGGACGCCATCCTCGGCGCGGACAAGAAGATCCGCCTCGCCAAGGACGAGACCTGTCCCTCCTGCGGCGGCTCAGGCGCGGAGCCCGGCTCCACCCGGAAATCCTGCCCCTCCTGCGGCGGCTCAGGCTTCACCGTTTCCGGCCAGGGGTTCTTCCAGCAGCAGGAGCCCTGCCAGGCATGCCACGGCACCGGCAGCATCATCATGCGTCCGTGCAAACGCTGCGGCGGCCGCGGCACCGTGCGTGTCAACAAGGAGCTCCAGATCCACATCCCGCCGGGAGTCAACGAGGGCTCGAAACTCCGCGTCACCGGCCAGGGCGCTCCCGGGACCGGCGGCGGCCCGGCGGGCAATCTCTACGTCATCATCGGTCTGCGCCCGCACAGCGTCTTCGAACGCAAAGGCCAGGACCTGATCTGCGAACTGCCCATCTCGCTCGAATGCGCGCTTCAGGGCGGCATCGTGGACGTGCCGACCATTTCCGGCCGCACGCGCATGAAGATCGCGCCCGGCACCCAGAACGGCACGCTGCTGCGTCTGAGGGGCAAAGGCGTCCCCGCGCTGAAGGGCGGCGCGCGCGGCGACCAGATCGTCCGCATCTTCGTGGAGATCCCGTCCGGTCTGACCTGCGAACAGGCGAAGGCGATCGCTTCGCTCGGCCTCACCGCCGCGAACTACCCGAAACAGGCGGAATTCCGCGCGAAAGCCGCGAAATTCCTGCATACGTAACACCCGGCGGCTCCCATGGCTTCGGCAAAGAAGAAAGACGAGAAAAACAGCTCCGATCCGGTCATCGCCCGCAACCGGAAGGCGTTTCACGACTACGAGATCCTCGAAACGTGCGAGACCGGGATCGTGCTGGTCGGCACCGAGGTCAAGAGCTGCCGCGAACACAGCGTTCAGCTTCAGGACTGCTTCGCCCGCATCGAAAACGGCGAACTGCTGGCATACGGCATCCACATCTCGCTCTATGCGTTCGGCAACCGCTTCAACCACGAGGCGAAACGCCCCCGCAAGCTCCTCATGCACAAAAAGGAGATCCTGCGCCTCGCCAACAAGGTCAAGGAGAAGGGCCTCGCCCTCATCCCCCTGAAAATGTATCTGAAGGGAATGCACGTGAAAGTCGAGCTCGGCCTCGCGCGCGGCAAGACCTTCGGCGACAAACGCGAGACGCTCCGCCGCAAGCAGGACGACATGGACATGCGCCGCGCCGTCGCCGCAAAACGCCGCGGCTGACACGATCTCGTTTTTCCCTCATTTTTTCTCAGCGGTCGCGCACAAGCTTCCGTTCCACGGATTCCGGGTGCAGCGCCAGATTTTCCAGGTAGCGTTCCGTCGGCCCTGCCGCGACCGCGTCCAGCAGACGATTCAGCGCATCGGCGGAATCCATGAACGAAACGGACGCCCGGAGCGCGCCGGGGTAGCCGCGTCCGCGCAGGAACTCCAGCAGCGACTTCCGCGCCACCACATACGCGAACTCCGGCCCGTAGCAGTCCAGCATGTCCTCCATGTAGACGCGGATGGTCTCCGTGAACTCCGCCACGTCGGGCGGCGGCGCTGCCGGATCGGCGATCTCGCGGAAGATCCACGGATTGCCGAGCGCGCCCCGCGCGACCATGCCCGCGGCGCATCCGGTCTCCCGCAGAAGCGTGCGGAACGATGCTCCGTCCATGGCGCCGCCGTTGGCGACCACCGGGATATCGAGCGATTCGCGGACCACGGAAATGATCCCGTAAAAGACCGGCCCGGAGTAGAAATTCTTCATGAGGCGGCCGTGGATCGTGATCGACTTCGCGCCCGCGTCCCGCAGCCGGCGGCAGAACGCGATCGTCGGCGCGGGGTCGTTTTCGTCCTGGATGCGCGTTTTCGCCGTGACCGGGAGCCGGGAGGTCGAAACGAGCGTTTCGAACGCGCGGACCGCGCCGTCCGGGTCCTCCAGCGCGAACCGGATGCCTTCGCATTTGCGGGCGACTTTCGGAGCCGGGCAGCCGAGGTTGAAATCCAGCACGTCGAAATCCATGCCGTTGATGATCTCCGCGGCGCGTTTGAGCGTGGGGAGGTCGGATCCGACCAGCTGGACGCCGAGGAAGCCCGCGTCGGAGCCGCGCCGGGCCAGGCGGAGCGTCTTCTCCCCCTGAAACACGAGGGAGCCCGCATCGATCATTTCGGTGAACGCATGGCGGCAGCCGAAACGCCGTATCATGCGGCGGAACGGGATGTCGGTGTGCCCGGCGATCGGCGCCATGACGGCCGCGCCCGTCGGATAAAACTCCGGGGGCATGGAAACGACCTCAGGCGTCTTCGCGGGAAACGATGATCGCGGCGTTGGTGCCGCCGAATCCGAAACTGTTGCTGAGCGCATGGCGGATCGGGACGTTCATGCGCGTGGTGCGCACGATGTCCGCCCATGCCATGGATTCCTCAATGTCGTCGGCGTTGATGGACGGACTGACGAACGAATGTTCGATCATCTGGGAGCAGAAGATCAGTTCGATGGCGCCGGCCGCGCCGATCGGGTGTCCGGTCAGGGACTTCGTGCTGTTGATCATCGGGGAAGCGCCGTGCTCGTGGAACACGCTCTTCAGGGCGTCGACCTCAACGGGATCGCCGACCGGCGTGCCCGTGCCGTGCGTGTTCACGTAGTCGATGTCGGACGGCTGAAGCCCGGCGTTCGCGATGGCGTCGGACATGACCGCCGCGGAGACTTCCCTGCTCGGCGCGACCATGTCGCAGGCGTTGCTGTTGCACGCGAAGCCGCTGATCCTGCCGTAGACTTTCGCGCCGCGCGCCTTCGCGTGGGCCTCGCTTTCCAGGATCATGATGCCGGCGGCCTCGGAAAGCACGAATCCGGTGCGCTGTTTGTCGAACGGACGGCTCGCCTTTTCCGGCTCTTCGTTGAAGTTGTGCGACAGCGCGTGCATCGCGCCGAACCCGAGAGCCTGCTGCCAGCAGAGTTCTTCGCAGCCGCCCGCCATGACGATGTCGTACGCGCCGGACTGGATCAGGCGGATCGCCTGGATGAGCGCCACAGCGCCGCTTGTGCAGGCGCAGCTCACGTCGTAGCTTTCCCCGCCGATCTTGTAGACCAGCGACAGGTTCGCGACCGCGGACGACGGCATGATGCGCGGGATGCTGAACGGGGAGATCTTGCGCACCGAATGCGTCCGTTCATACGTCATGATCGACTTGTAATACTCCGCGTAGCTGCTGCCGCCGCAGCCGGTGATCACGGCCATTTTCGAGCCGGGAAGCGTCTCCATGGTGTAGCCCGCCTCGGTGATCGCCTCGTAGGCGGCCGCCACGGCCATGACGCCGCTCTGCGTCATGAAACGGAGCTGCTTGCGGTCGAAAGCGGGGCACTCGAAGCCTTCCAGGTTCACCGTGCCGGCGATCTGCGAATCCAGTTCGAGTTCGTGCCAGTAAGGAACCAGCTTGATGCCGCTTCTTCCGGTTTTCAGGGCCTCCAGATTTTCGGACAGGCTCATTCCGATCGGGGTGATAAGGCCGCGGCCTGTGATGACGACTGGAATCATTCGCTCCATTCCTGTATTTGATGAGTTGAGGTTATGCGCATATTTTATTCAAATACTTTACACGCTGTTTTTTATTTTTCAACCGCGCAGACGTGTTTTTTTAGTTAAATTGTGTAACATTGCCGAAAAAACCGCTCCGATGATAAAAATGCCGTTCGTGCCGCCGGCGAAAACCGATCGTCCCCCGCCGGCCGGAAATCCGAGG
>JAEEQO010000229.1 GCA_016285335.1 Victivallales bacterium
AGGCGCTCTCCACCGAGTCCGCCAACAAGATCGCCTACGACTGCATCCAGATCCACGGCGGCACCGGCTACATGCACGACTTCGACGCCGAGCGCCTCTACCGCGACGCCCGCATCACGAACATTTACGAAGGCACCACCCAGCTGCAGGTCGTGGCCGCCATCGGCGGCGTCATGGGACGCACGCTCGACGGCCGCATCGCCGACATGATGTCCGCCATCCCGGACGACGGCCTCGCCGGCGAGCTCAAGGGCATCATCGCAGCCATGCTGGAACAGCACCGCGCCTCCATCGACTTCGTCGCCGGCATGAAGGCCACCGCGCCCGATTACCGCAACCTGCGCGCCCGCGCTCTCGTCGAGAACGAGACGTTCATCTTCGCCGGCCTGCTGCTCCTCCGCGACGCCCGGAAGGACGCCGCCCGCGAAGCGATCGCCGAACGCTACATCCGCGACGCCAAGTTCGATTTCCTCCGTAACTACGAGCTCATCATGAGCGGCGACTGCACCACCATCGCCCGCCATGAGGAAGTCACCGCATACTGACCATTTTCAGGAAAGGAGTTTTCCATGAACAACGAATATCTTCTCCGTGCGAAAGAAGTCATTCCGGATGCCAAGGTCCTGATCGTGCTGGCGTCAAAACGCGCCGCCATGCTCGCCTCCGGCAAGTCCCGTCCCATGGTCCGCTGCAAAGAGGACAGCTTCCTCGACATCGCTCTGCTCGAGATCGCGGAAGGCAAGCTGGAAGCCGAATTCGGCAAGCCCGGCGACAACGACATCCTGAACGAACTGGAAGCCCTGAAGAAGGCCAGCCAGGCCGAACTCGAACCGATGAAGAAGACGCCCGGGGAATAATCCCCCGCGCGACATATCGACGGAGTCCGCATCATGTCTGTCGTTACCATTGTGATGGGGAGCAAGAGCGATCTTGCTTCCCTGCAGGGCGCTTTCGACACGCTCAAGCAGTTCGGCGTGCCGTTCAACGCCCGGATCCTTTCCGCCCACCGCACCCCGGACGAAGCCGCTGAACTGGCTAAGAACGCGGCCGCCGAGGGCACGAAGGTCTTCATCTGCGCCGCCGGCATGGCTGCTCACCTCGCGGGCGTGATCGCCGCGCACACCACGCTGCCTGTCATCGGCATCCCGATGGCGTCCGCGCCGTTCAACGGGCTGGATTCCCTGCTCGCCATGGTGCAGATGCCGCCCGGGATCCCCGTGGCGACCGTGACCGCCGGTTCCGCGGGCGGCAAAAACGCCGCGCTGCTGGCGATCGAAATGCTCGCGCTGTCCGACGCTTCCCTTGCCGCGAAGCTGAAGGATTTCCGCAAATCCCAGGCGGACAAGGTCCTCGCCGACGATGCGGCGCTGCAGGCGTCGCTTCAGCAGTAAAACGCGCCGAATCTCTTTTCCGATTCCCGAACTAGACCCGGACACTTCCTGATGAAGTGCCCGGGTTTTTGCCGGTATGCGCGGCATGCTCAAGCCCGCAGACAAAAAAGGAGACCGCTCCAGGTGGAACGGCCTCCGAGTGTGATTGTTTTTGTCTTTTTGAGGCGTTTTCAGCTCAGTGGAGCTGCGTCGGGAGGACGTGCTTTTCCCGCGGAGTGAACCAGATCTCGAACTGGTCCACCTCGGCGGGGTCGATCTGGTACGGCTCGCTTTCCTGGAAGCGTCCCGCGAGGTCGGCGGAAACATCGAACCGGGCGAGCTGGAGCACGTCGTAGAAATTGCCGTCGCACGCCGCGATGCCGGCGTCGCGGCCGGGCGCGAACCCGAACCTGCCGTAGTATGCCGGATCGCCGAAGAGCACGACGCCGGGATGTCCGGCGGCCTTCACGAGCGGGAGCGTGTGGCGGATCAGGGCGGACCCGATGCCGCGTTTCTGAAATTCGGGCGCGACGCCGATCGGGCCGAGCGCGGGGACCGGGATGCGCGTGCCGTCGGTTTTTTCGATGGCGCACAGGGCGTACCAGATGCCGCCGACAAGCGTTTCGTCGAGCTCTGCGACGAAGCTGAACTCGGGCAGAAACGACGGATCGGAGCGGAGTTTGTGGATCAGGAGGTGTTCGGACGCACCGGGACGGTACACGTCCCAGAACGCGTCGCGGATCAGGTTTTCCATCACGGGGTAGTCGACGGGCTGTTCCGGACGGATGATGAGGTCAGTCATGATGTTGGGCTTTCAAATGCAGAAACGACCTGCCGGACGCCGGGCTTAAACGGCGCGGCGCCGGAAGGATTTCATTGGGGAAGATGAGGCGCGGAAGGACGTGCGGGGTCAGGCGCGTTCGACCACGATTTCGGGATCGACGTTCTGCCGGAGATAGTTCTCGATGCCTTCCTTGAGCGTCAACTGCGCGTGGGGGCAGGCGCCGCAAGCGCCGCGGAGACGGAGGAAGACGGTCTTGCCGGTGATGGAGACGACTTCGAGGTCGCCGCCGTCGGCCTGGAGCATTCCCCGGAGTTCTTCAAGTTTTTCTCTGATTGCCTCTTCCATAGTGTCTTGCCTTTCCTTGGTGGCGGATGATGCCGCCGGGTTGAAGCCGCGTGTGCGGACATATTTGTTGTTGAGAATTATGATATAAAGATAGCATGCGCGGGACAAAATACAAACGGAAAGCGGGACTTTTTCCGAAAATAAAGCGTGCGGCCGGCGGCCGTCACTCCATCCGTCATTCCGTCGGCGTTTCGCGGAAACGAGGGGAAACCGGGCGTTTTGTCGGCTTGCCTGGAAACGCTGTCAGGTTGCAATTAGCTGTATTTCAGAGGTAAATGAAGCGATTTTGAAAGGGTGTCATGATTTTTTCGAAAAAAAAGCACTTGTCCGGCAATAAAGTGCAAAGGGGATGCGTTAATTGAGATGAAAGCACTGCGGAAAATGCCAATGAACGCTGCTGGAAAGAGTTACAGCAAGGCGAAGATCATGGAAGACCGCGGAATTTCCCCGGGGTTGCAAGAGAATCGTGCTCGGGAAGCGACACCCTGATGAAACAGATTTACAACATGTGGCATACAACACAAACAACAACGATAAGGAGAACAACTATGAAAAATCTTAACTCCATCCTCACTCTCGCCCTTGTGGCAGCCGGAATGGCAGCTTTCATTCCCGCTTCCTTCGCTCAGGAGGCGCAACCCAATAACGCGGGAACACCTGCCGCACCTGCTGCGACGGTCGCGCCTCAGACTCCCGGCGCGATGGGCGGCTTCGGTATGGGCATGGGCGGCTTCGGCGGCGGTGCTGCTGGTGGCCCTGGTGCGATGGGCGGCTTCGGCGGCGGTGCTGCCGGAGGTCCCGGTGCGATGGGCGGCTTCGGCGGCGGTGCTGCTGGTGGTCCCGGTGCGATGGGCGGCTTCGGCGGCGGCTTCGGTGGCTTCGGTGCCGGTCCGCAGGCGGGTCCCGGTGCGATGGGCGGCTTCGGCGGTCCGAACGCTGGAGGTCCCGGTGCGATGGGACCCGGTGCGGCTCCGCAGGGCGGTGTCGCCGGAACGGGAGCTGTTGCTCCGGAAGGTCAGCCTCGCGCCAGGCGCGAAGGCGGTCGTATGAACCGTGAAGGCGGCCGTGCGAACATCGAAGCGGGTCGTGGCAATCGTCAGGACGGTCGTGGAAACCGCGGCGGCGGTGCTGCTGGCGGTCCCGGCATGGGCGGCTTTGGCGGCGGCGCTGTTGCTGGCGGTCCCGGCATGGGCGGTTTCGGCGGCGGCTTTGGAGCTGGTCCGCAGGGCGGCTTTGGTGGCGGTGCTGCTGGTGGTGCCGGCGTGGGCGGCTTTGGCGGCGGCGTTGGAGCTGGTCCGGAGCGGGGGGGTGGCGGGGGGGGAGAGGGTGGAGGTGTCGGGGGGAGG
>JAEEQO010000230.1 GCA_016285335.1 Victivallales bacterium
AATGAGTATGCAGGATCCGATTTCAGATATGCTGACGCGCCTTCGCAACGGCTGCATGTCCATGCAGAAGGTCGTTTCCATGCCTTCTTCCATCATGAAGACCGCCATCGCGGAAGTCCTCAAGCAGGAAGGCTACATCGCCGACTATGTCGTCGAGGGTGAAACGAAGAAGGTTCTGAAGATCACCATGAAATACTTCAAACGCCAGCCCGTCATCGAAAACCTCCAGCGTGTTTCCAAGCCGTCGTGCAGACTGTACTGCGGCAGCCAGAACATTCCGAAGGTCAAGGACGGAATGGGTATCGCCATCCTCTCCACGTCGAGAGGTGTACTGAGCGGCAAAGACGCCGAGAAACAAAACGTGGGCGGAGAGATCCTCTGCTACGTCTGGTAACTTCAAGGAGTCATCATGTCTCGTATTGGTAAAAAACCGGTTGCCATCCCGGCCGGCGTCACCGCCAAGGTCGAAGACGGCGCGACCGTCATCACCGGCAAGCTCGGCACGCTCACGATCCCGACCCAGAAGCACATCACCGTCAAGGTCGAAGGCGACCAGATCATCCTCGACCGCGACACCGATCTCGACAACGCCAAGGCCATGCACGGCCTGAACCGCGCGCTCATCCAGAACGCCGTCATCGGCGTCTCCAAGGGCTACAGCAAGGCGCTCGAAATCGTCGGCGTCGGCTTCCGCGGCGACCTCGCCGGCAACAAGCTCACGCTCAAGCTCGGCTTCTCCCACGACATCGTTTACACCGTCCCCGAAGGCATCAAGCTCACCGTCGCCGACGGCTACAAGATTACCATCGAGGGGTACGACAAGCAGCTCGTCGGCGCCGTCGCCTCCACGATCCGTGCGTTCCGCAAGCCCGAACCCTACAAGGGCAAGGGCGTCCGCTACTCGGACGAACAAGTCACGATCAAGCCCGGCAAGAAGAACGCATAACGGGTGAAAGGAATTAAAGAATGACTCGCAATTCCCAAGTCAGAAGACAGCTTCGCCATGTGCGTCTCCGCAAGAAAGTCGCCGGGACGGCCTCCGTCCCCCGCTTCTGCGTCAGCCTCACCGCGAACAACATGTACTGCCAGTTCATCGACGACGATGCCGGCGTCACGCTTGCCTCCAGCTCCACGCTCTCTCCCGAGTTCAAGGCCCTGAACCTCAAGCGCAACGTCGAAGCCGCCGCCGCACTCGGCAAGCTCGCCGCCGAAAAGGCCATCGCCGCAGGCGTCTCCCAGGTCGTCTTCGACCGCAGCGGTTTCCAGTATCACGGCCGCATCAAGGCCCTCGCCGACGCCGCCCGCAAGGCCGGCCTCAAATTCTAAGAGGTACCCACAACCATGAGTTTTGACAAATCCAGAAAAGACGCTCCGGCCAAAGAAGATCGCGAGCAGTCCGATACCGAAGAAGTCGTCATCAGCATCAACCGCTGCTCCAAGGTCGTCAAAGGCGGCCGCAACTTCTCCTTCGGCGCGCTCGTCGTCGTCGGCGACCACAAGGGCAAAGTCGGCTTCGGTTACGGCAAGGCCAACGAAGTCTCCGACGCCATCCGCAAGGGCGGCGAAGCTGCCCGCAAGAACATGATCACGCTGCCCCTCGCCGGGCACACGATCCCCCACACCGTGACCGCCAAGTTCCGCGGCTCCAAGGTCCTGATGCGGCCCGCATCCCCCGGTACCGGCTTGATCGCCGGCGGCGCGATGCGTCCCGTCCTCAACCTCGGCGGCGTCGTCGACGTCCTCGCCAAGTCCCTCGGCTCCAGCAACCCGGCCAACGTCGTGAAGGCGACGTTCCGCGCCATCGAGCTGCTGAAGACCAAGGAACAGGTCCTTGAGAAACTCGGCAAGAAATAAGAGAGGAGTTCATCATGAATCTTCATAGTCTCGAAACGACCCCCGGCTCCCGCAAGAACAGGCACAGAGTCGGTCGCGGCGACGGCTCCGGCTGGGGCGGGACCTGCGGCCGCGGCGAAAAAGGCCAGCGTTCCCGCAGCGGCGCCGCCGTCCGTCACCACTTCGAAGGCGGCCAGACCCCGAGCTTCCGCCGCATCCCGAAGCGCGGCTTCAAGATGCACGGCGTGAAGGAGATCTGCAACGTCGTCAACGTCGGCACGCTCAACGAAGTCTTCGAAGCGGGCACCGAAATCGACGAAGCGGTCCTCCTGAAGGCCGGCCTCGTCGCCAAGAACAAGGCCCCGCTCAAGGTCCTCGGCACCGGCGACGTCAACAAGGCCCTCAAGGTCAAGGCGCAGAAGTTCTCCGCTTCCGCCAAGGCCAAGATCGAAGCAGCCGGCGGCTCCGTCGAAGTCATCGAATAACCCTTGCGGCGTCTCCGCCGGAAATTGAGGCAATATGTTCAAAGCATTCATCAACGCTTTCAAGATCAAGGAACTTCGCAACAAGATCCTTTTTTCCGCAGCGGTCATCATCGTCTGCCGGATCGCGGCCAACATCCCGTGCCCCGGCGTCAACACGGCTAACCTCAAGGTTTATTTCGACAAGCTCTCCCAGGAGACGGCTGGCAATTTCCTGGGCATGATCGACCTGTTCAGCGGCGGCGCGCTCCAGCAGTTCGCCGTCGGCGCGCTCGGCATCATGCCCTACATCTCCGCCTCCATCATCATGCAGCTTCTGGTCCCCGTCCTGCCCTCGCTCGAACGCCTCAAACGTGAAGGCGAGGCCGGGATGAACAAGATCAACCAGTACACGCGCTACCTCACGATCGTCATCTGCATCATCCAGGGCGCGATGACCGCGATCGCCATGACGCATCCGGAACGCCTCGGACTTCCGTCCGCGCTGCCCGGACAGCCGCTCGTCAGCGGCAACATCACCGCGTTCGTGTTCTTCTCCGTCATCATCCTGACCTGCGGCACGATGATCCTGATGTGGCTCGGCGAAAAAATCACGGACAAAGGCATCGGAAACGGCGTGTCGATCATCATCACGATCGGCATCATCGACCGTCTCCCGAAGGCGATCGCCCAGCTCCACGACATGTGGCAGAGCGGCGGTACGGGCGACGCCCGTTTCCGCACGCCGCACGTGCTTCTGCTCATCATCATCTTCGCCGTTGTGACCGCCCTCACGATCATCCTGTGCCAGGGCGTCCGCAAAGTGCCGATCCAGATGGCGCGCAAGACCGTCGGAAACAAAGTCGCGGGCGGCAGCACCTACATGCCGCTGAAGGTCAACTTCCCCGGCGTCATGCCCATCATCTTCGCCGGCGCGATCCTGATGTTCCCGCCGATGATCCTGAGGCTCATCCCGAACGTGCATATCGCCGCGCTCCAGCAGTACTTCAACCACGGAACCTATTCCTACATGCTGATGTACGGCGCGCTGATCATCGCGTTCTCCTACTTCTGGGTCTCGAACATGTTCAACCCGGTCCAGATTGCCGACAACCTGAAGAAGGAAGGCGCCTACGTGCCCGGCATCCGCCCCGGCAAGCCCACATGCGATTACCTCGACGACCTGATGACGCTCATCACGTTCGCCGGCGCGATCTTCCTGTGCGGTCTCTCCGTCTTCCCGATGCTGCTCACGATGTGGCTGAAGATCCCGTACGCCGTGGCGTCGTTCTTCGGCGGCACCAGCCTGCTGATCATCGTCGGTGTGACCATTGACACGCTCTCCCAGATGGAATCGCTTCTGGTGATGAAAAACTACGAAGGCTTCCTCCAGCGCGGACGGCTCCGTTCCCGCAGAGGCTGACCCGGCGCAGCCGCGGCGGGACAAGGCGCAAAAACCGGTCCCGCCCGCATTACCGGCGGTTCATCCGCACGATTTC
>JAEEQO010000231.1 GCA_016285335.1 Victivallales bacterium
CGTGTTCCATGAGGTCGCACGCGGCCGAGGGACGCGTGAGTCCCTTCACGACCTGCGCCGCCGTCCAGTACTGGATGAACGCGAGCCATTCGTCGCAGTAGGCGCGCCTCAGCTGGTGCACGATCTCTTCGACGGTCTTCCTGTCCATCTCCATCGACTTGCAGGAACCGGATTCGGCGCAGATTTGTTTTTCGTTGATGTTCATCGTTACCCCCTTTTTGTGTTCGGGTCATCTCTGTTGATCCGGTCGCTCCGGTCAATCGTGATGCCCTTTTGTTTTTTTTCGAGCGCGGCCCTCCCCGGCCGCACCGGATGAAAACAATACACCGCCGAACCGGAAAAATCAAGCCGCCGCCGGAACAAAACCTCGGCAAAATAAGCTCAGAAATGTCTGTCGCAGCAATCTTTCCGTCTCAATTCCTTCTTGCCCGCAGGCGTCTCTTTCCCGACTTGCTCTTTTGCCCCTTTCCCTTCCGGTTTTTCCGGCATGATCGGGGAAAAACGTAAAAATATTCGGAAAAATGACTTTTCCGGCTTGAATCCGCCGCATTTCCGGGTTAAATTACAGAAATGTCCGCGCGCAAAAGCTCCAACCAGCGCCTGCAGCCCCGACCCGACCATATCATTTCTTTTTACAACCGGATACCGCCCTATGTTCAACCCTGAAGTCACCGTTTTCGTCCTGTATCTCCTCTGCATGCTCGCCATAGGCGTTTTCTTCTTTTTCCGGGACCGCAGGGGCGGCGAGAAGACGTTCTTCCTGGGCGACCGCAAAGTCGGAGCATGGGTCGGAGCGCTGTCGGCGGGCGCATCGGACATGAGCGCGTGGGTGTTGATGGGGCTTCCTACCTCGGTCTACGCGTTCGGGCTCGGCAAGATCTGGATCCCGGTCGGCCTCGTGCTCGGCTACACGGCCAGCTGGCTGATCGAAGCGCCGCGCCTGCGGCGGTTCTCCATCGTATCCGGCGACGCGATCACGATCCCGCAGTATCTTTCGAACCGCTTTCTGGCGAGCTCGAAGGCGCTTCAGGTGATCTGCGCCGTGGTGTTCCTGATGGCGTACACGGTCTACGCGGCGTCCAGCATCAAGGCATGCGGCGTGCTGTTCCACAAGGTCATCGGCATGGACCCCATGACGGCGATGTACGTAGCGGTCTTCATCATCGTGGGGTACACGTTTCTGGGCGGCTTCTCCGCCGTGTGCTGGACCGACTTCTTCCAGGGCATCCTGATCCTCGGCGCAATGCTGATGGCGCCGATCTTCGCGCTCTTCATCCTCGACTTCTCCGGCGAAACCATCGACCCGTCCCTGCACTTCTGGAATCCCGCCGCCGACTGGCGCGACGTGGTGTCCGGCCTGGCATGGGGGCTGGGCTACTTCGGCATGCCGCACATCATCATCCGGTTCATGTCGATCTCGTCGCAGAAAACGCTGAAACGGTCCGCCTGGATCGGCATCGCCTGGACGATCCTGATCCTGATCTTCGCGGCGATGATCGGCGTTGTGGGACGCCTGGACTTCGGCATGGACGCCGACATGGTATCGAACGAGCTGGTCTTCATCCAGATGGTCCGCAAGATCTTCCCCGCCGTGATCTCCGGCATCCTGCTTTCGGCGGTGCTCGCGGCGTCCATGAGCACGGCGGACAGCCAGTTGCTCTCCGCCTCGTCCTCGCTCGCCAGCGACGTCTACAAGCCGCTCGTCCGCAAAAACAGGGCATCCGACCGCGAGCTGATCTGGGTCGGGCGCTTCGTGGTGCTGGCGGTCGCCATCGTGGCGCTCGTGATCGCCGCGAACCCGAACACGGGCTCCATCATGAACCTCGTGGAAAACGCCTGGGGACTCTTCGGCGCGGCGTTCGGCCCCGCCATCCTCCTCTCGCTCTTCTGGCGCAAATTCAACTTCGAGGGCGCTGTGACCGGCATCATCGTCGGCGCTTCCGCCGACATCCTGTGGATCATCTTCCTGAAGGACACCGGCGTGTACGAAATCCTCCCCGGGTTCCTCGCCGGAGCGATCGCCGCGATCGGCGCGGCAAAACTCATCGGCACGCCGTCCGAAGAAGTCCTGAAGCTGTACGACGACGCCGTCGCCTACGACGACTGAAAAACGCCGCATCCGTCTGACCGGCCGCCGCCGTCGAATCGTCAAAGCGGCAAATCTTGCCGTTTTTCCTTGATTTTTTCTCAAAAATGAAGTATATTATATCTTCATTCTTATGGGCGATTAGCTCAGCTGGTTAGAGCGTCATGCTTACACCGTGAATGTCGGCGGTTCGAACCCGTCATCGCCCATGTTTCCCGCTTTTAATCCAAACCATTCAGATACAACGGAGAACAAATCATGCACGAGTTCAGAACGCATACCTGCGGCGAACTGAGAAAAAGCGACGTCGGAATCACTGCGCGTCTTTCCGGCTGGATCCACAGCGTCCGCGACCACGGCGGCATCATCTTCATCGACCTGCGCGACCACTACGGCAAGACCCAGGTGGTCATCGACCCGACCAAGGACTTCTACCAGGAGCTCGAACGCTGGCGCGTGGAGACCGTCGTGTGCTTCACGGGCAAGGTCGTCGCCCGCACGCCGGAGACCGTGAACCCGAAGATCGCGACCGGCGAGATCGAACTCGTGGCCGACGAGATGACCGTGCTCGGCGAGACCGAACAGCTCCCGTTCCTCGTGGCGAAGGACGAGGACGCGCCCGAAGCGCTCCGCCTCAAATACCGTTTCCTGGACCTCCGCCGCGAAGACCTCCACAACCACATCGTGATGCGCGCCAAGCTCATCGAATCCCTGCGCCGCAAGATGTGGGACCTGGGCTTCACCGAATACCAGACCCCGATCCTGACCAGCAGCTCCCCGGAAGGCGCCCGCGACTACCTCGTCCCGAGCCGCGTCCACCCCGGCAAGTTCTACGCCCTGCCCCAGGCTCCGCAGCAGTTCAAGCAGCTGCTCATGGTCGCCGGATTCGACCGCTATTTCCAGATCGCGCCGTGCTTCCGCGACGAAGACGCCCGCGCCGACCGTTCTCCGGGCGAGTTCTACCAGCTCGACATCGAAATGAGCTACGCCACGCAGGATGACATCTTCGCGATCCTGGAAGACCTCCTCACGGACATCTTCCCGAAGTTCACCACCAAGCAGATCAGCCCCGCTCCGTTCCCGCGCATCCCGTTCCGCGAATCCATGGAGCGCTTCGGCACGGACAAGCCCGACCTCCGCAACCCGCTTGAAATGATTGACGTCACCGACATCTTCAGGGGCAGCGGATTCCAGGCGTTCTCCAAGACGGTCGCCGCAGGCGGCGTCGTGAAGGCGATCAAGGTCAGCGGCATCGCGAAGGCGGACAACCCGCAGCCGCGCCGCTTCTACGACGAAATGATCGCGTTCGCGCAGGAATGCGGCGCAAAGGGTATGGCGTACATCATCTGGAGCGCGGGCGAGACGAAGAGCCCGATCGTGAAGTTCCTGACCGGAAACGAGCTGCCCGCCCTTGCCGAAAAGGCCGGCATCCAGGACGGCGACGTGATGTTCTTCCTCGCCGACAAGCGCGCCCTCGTGAACTCCGTGGGCGGCAAGGTGATCGGCGAGCTCGGACGCCGCCTCGGCCTCATCGACCCGAACGTCTTCAAGTTCTGCTGGATCGTCGATTTCCCGATGTTCGAGACCGACGAGGAGACCGGCGCGCTGATCTTCTGCCACAACCCCTTCTCCATGCCGCAGGGCGGGA
>JAEEQO010000031.1 GCA_016285335.1 Victivallales bacterium
GACGCTGAACATGGACGGCGAGGACATCGACAGCATCAGTATCCCCTACGGATTCCGCGACATCGCCCTGCCCTACAGCGCCAAGGACAACCTTCTGCGCCTCAACGGCAAAAAAGTCAGCCTCCGCGGCGTCTCCTACCATCAGGATTCCCCCGGCGTCGCCGTCGCCATGACCGACGAGGACCGCGCCCGCGACCAGAAGATCATGCTCGAGCTCGGCTTCAACTGGCTCCGCTGCGCCCACTACCCGCACAACGTGCGCGAGTTCGCCGACTACGACCGCATCGGCATGATGTGCCAGACCGAGATCCCGTGGGTCAACGGCTTCACGAACACCCCCGCGTTCGAGAAGAACGTGATGCAGTTCACGCATGACATGATCAACAACCTCTACAACCACCCCAGCATCATCCTGTGGGGCCTCTCCAACGAGATCTTCTACTCCTGGAGCGGCGAGGAATGCGTCCGCGTCCACAACGACGCCTACACCCTCGCACGCCGCCTCGACCCGTACCGCCCCGTCGGACACGTCGAGCGCGAGCAGGAAGTCCGCAGGGGCGCCAGCAACGGCCTGATCTCCGACTGGTTCGGCAACAACACCTATCCCGGCTGGTACTCCCCGACCACGTTCGAAAACACGAAGGACGGCGTGACCGACACCCAGGTCCTCGCCAAGTTCTACCTGCACGGCATCACCGAGTACGGCTACGGCGGAAACCCGAACCAGCACAACTCCGACTTCATGACGCTCCACCCGAAGAGCAAGACCAACAAGACCGGCACCAGCAACGACACCGGCGGATGGCTCCACCCCGAGGAATACCAGACCCTCGGCCACATCTACTCCTGGAACAAGATCGCGGGCACCCCCGAAGGCCGCCGCATGACCTTCACCTCCCTCTGGATCCTCTTCGACTTCGCAGTCGGCAGCCGCAACGAGGGCGACACCCCCGGCATCAACGACAAGGGGCTCGTGACCCGCGACCGCCAGACGAAGAAGGACGCCTTCTATTTCTATAAGTGCATCTGGAACCCCGAAAACGAGGTGCACATCATGTCCTCCCGCTGGAAGGAGCGCGACACGAAGGACATCACCATCACCGTGTTCTCCAACGGCGATTCCGTCGAGCTCTACCGCAACAACCGCCTGGTCCAGAGACTCGACGAGCCCACCGACACCATCAACAACGTCGTCTGGACATTCGACCCTGTGGAGTTCACCGAGGACGCGAAGAACGGCATCCCGGACACCTTCAAGGCGGTCGCATACCGCAGCGACAAGAAGATCGGCCAGCACTCGGCGTATTTCACCACCACCGCGAAGTAACAGACAAAACAATTACCCGGAGCCGCAGAAACGCGGCTCCTGACATCTTAAAAAGGATTCAACATGAAGATCTTAGTCACCGGCGGAGCCGGATACATCGGAAGCCACACCTGCGTCGAACTGCTCAACAAGGGCATGGACGTGGTCGTGATCGACAACCTCGACAACTCCAACGCGGAATCCCTGAACCGCGTCGAACAGATCACCGGGAAGAAGGTCGTGTTCTACGAGGCGGACGTCCGCGACCGCGCCGCGCTCGAACGTATCTTCAACGAGCACAAGATCGACTGCACCATCCACTTCGCCGGGCTGAAGGCGGTCGGCGAATCCGTCGCGAAGCCGCTGGAATACTACGACAACAACCTGAACTCCACGATCACGCTCGCCGAAACGCTCCGCAAGTTCAACTCCAAGAAGATCGTGTTCTCCTCCTCCGCCACGGTCTACAACGGCGCGAACAAAATGCCGCTCGCCGAGGACAGCATCACCGGCGGCTGCACCAATCCCTACGGCTGGACCAAGTACATGTCCGAACAGATCCTGCGCGACCTCGCGAAGGCCGATCCCGAGTTCACCGTGGTCCTGCTCCGCTACTTCAACCCCGTCGGCGCGCACGCGAGCGGGCTCATCGGCGAAGACCCGCGCGGCATCCCGAACAACCTCATGCCGTTCATCTCCCAGGTCGCCGTCGGACGCCGCGACCACCTGAACGTCTTCGGCAGCGACTACGACACTCCGGACGGGACCGGCGTGCGCGACTACATCCACGTGGTCGACCTCGCGCGCGGACACGTCGCCGCCATCGACTTCATGCAGGCGAACAAGGGCGAATTCGTGTTCAACCTCGGCACCGGCGTCGGCTACAGCGTGCTCGACATGGTCAAGGCGTTCGAGAAAGCCAACGGCATCAGGATCCCCTACGAGCTCGTCGACCGCCGTCCCGGCGACCTCGCCACGTGCTACTCCACCCCCGCGAAGAGCGAAAAGGTCCTCGGCTGGAAGGCCGAATTCGGGCTGGAGGACATGTGCCGCGACTCCTGGAACTGGCAGAAGAACAACCCGAACGGGTACAGCAAGTAATTGTTTCCTTCCTCGAAGATGAATAAAACACCCGGACACATCGTTATTTTCAAGACGGATGACGGAAAAGTCTCCGTCGACGCCCGCTTCGATGCTGAAACGGCCTGGCTGTCTCTGGATCAGATGGCCGCGCTTTTCGAACGGGACAAATCGACTGTTTCCCGGCATATCAAGAACGTTTTTGAGGAAGGGGAACTGAAACCGGAGGCAGTTGTTGCAAAAATTGCAACAACTGCCGCAGACGGGAAAGTTTATCAGGTGGATTACTACAACTTAGATGTAATCATTTCCGTCGGATACCGTGTAAAGTCTCAAAGGGGAACGCAGTTCCGCATTTGGGCGACGAAACGCCTGAACGAGTATATCCGCAAGGGCTTTACTCTTGACGACGAGCGGTTGAAAAGCGGGGCCGGACGCTATTTCCGTGAACTTCTTCAGCGCGTCCGGGACATTCGGTCCAGCGAGCGGAATCTATATCAGCAGGTGACCGACATCTATGCGACGGCTATTGATTATGATTCCTCCTCGGAAACCACGCGGAATTTTTTTGCCACGGTACAGAACAAGATGCATTACGCCGCACATCAGCATACTGCCGCCGAGATCATTTATAACCGGGTCGATGCGGATAAGCCGTTCGTGGGAATGACGAATTTCAAGGGGAACTATGTGACTCGCGAGGATGTATCCATCGCAAAGAATTATCTCTCGGACAAGGAATTGCAGACTTTAAACCTTCTGGTCTCCCAATTCCTTGATTATGCGGAGTTGCAGGCGCTCGAAGAAAAGACCATGACAATGAACGACTGGATCGCCGCTCTTGACACCATCCTGACCGGCAACGGACGATCCCTGCTTGCCGGAACAGGTTCAGTTTCCCATCGTCAGGCAATGGAAAAGGCGGAACATGAGTTTGAAATATACAGGGCGAAAGAAATGCGTGAATTGGAGTCGGATTTCGATCGCATGCTGAAGGAAATCGAAGAAGCGAAGAAACTGGAAGAATAAATAAAAACGAAATACAACCCACCAACTGGATCAGGAGGACGAATATGGTAGAACTGGTGTTTGCGACCGCGCTGGACGGGATCGTGACGTTTGTCCTTTTCCTCATCTGGCAAAACGAACGCGAAATACGCGGCCGTCTGCTGCCGTTATGCGTTCTGACCTTGCTGCATGCGCTCCTGTTTCCCCTGATGCTGGTTTGCGATTCGCTCCATGCGAGGTTTGCGGAATACATTCTGGGCGGCATCCTTCTTTTCTCCACTCCGGTCCTGTTTGTTTTCATCATCATGTATTCGATCAGGCTGTCGAATCGATCCCGCATGACCCGGCTTCTGGAAATCTCCACCGTCATTTTCATCCTCAACCTCGTCATTCAGGCTCTGTGCGCCATTTTCGCCTGGGGACACAGTCAGGGCGGATGAGATTTCTTCCGGGACTTGGAACCATAACATCATAGGAGACACGAATTATGCTCGAACATGCTCCGGAACTGTTGCTTTTGCCCATCGCGGGCGTGATTGCGACGATAATCCTTTTTAATATTTGGAAAGACAACTGGGAGATACGCGGACGCGTGCTGCCGTTGTGGATTCTGACGCTGCTGCATACACTCTCGTTCCTATTGTTTTCCTGTATGATGAACATGCACAGAGGATTGGCCGAAATCGCAGGTATTATCCTGGGCGGGATCTATCTCTGTGGCATTCCCGTTTTCCTGCTGTTCATTCTGATCTACGCGACCGTATTGGGGATCAAGGACCGCATGACCCGGCAGATCGGGCTCGCCGCCGCGATTTTCGCCGGAAACGTTATCCTTCAGCCTTTGATCTTCATTCTCATGTGCTTACTTCGTCCCGGACTTCTGGAATAACCCATCGGAGCTTCCCATGAAAAAACGCACCAGCTTTTCCTCCGCATTCCTCGCCGTTTTGTTCGCCGTCCTGTTCTGCGTCGTGCTGGGCGGCTCCGCTGCTCTCTTCACCGTTTTCACCGCCGAAATCGCGCCCGCGACGCGAACTCCCGGCTACGCAGACCTGACGGCACGGTTCGGAGCGCCGGTCGATCCCGACGAAGCCCGGCGATGGGTTGAGCTCGGAGAGACCGCGCGGAAGGGTCCGGAAGCGCTTTTGAACCGAATCCGCGAAGATAAAACTCCCGCGCCATTGATCCACTCCAGATGGTATGTCGACGAACGGATCGCGAAAGAGTTCCCGGACGCGGTCGAAACCGAAAACGCCATACGGGAGTTCGGGCGCGCATGGCTGGTCCAGCTGGAAGAGGAAAGCCGGACACTTCGTGCGCTGACGACAAACGAGGAACGCGAGGCGAAGGCATGGACGCTGCTGAACCTCGCCGACTGGATCGGGAGCGCGGGCGGCTACGGGAACGTGTGGCTGTTTTTCCGTCTTCAGGACCTCGCGAATATCCCGGTCGGGTATCTGCTCTCCGACAACGAATATCCGATGGCCTCGCTGGAACAGCTCGTTCCGCGCCTGCGGGACTATATTGGGATCTTCACGACGATCGGCATCCCCGCGCTGAACTCCGAAGCGCCGGAACCAGTGTTCAAGCTCGGAGAGGTCAAGCCCGATCCGAAATACGGTCCGCCGCGCACGAAGGGGGACCGGGCAGACGACATTCAGGGACCAGCATTCGCCGCCTGGCACAAAAACCTGGCCGAAGCAACGAAACAGCTGCGAAAAACGCAGAAAGAGGGGGAATACGTCGGCGACCTGACCGGCGAGGGAAAGCGCAGCCGTCTCCCGGAGAATCTACAGTTCTTCATCGACGACAGCGATGACAACGGATTCGACGCGAAGCCCTTTACCGCGCTGGCGCACTGGGACGACAAATTCCACTACAAATTCCTGCTCGGTTTGGTTGGAAGCAACGTGAAATACTGTCTGGCGTTTCTTGAGTTCCGGCGGAAGGTCGGGAAGATACCCGATCCCGCCGATCTTTTCCCTGAAGAAGTCAGGATCCAAGCGGAAAAGAAAAAAGAAGAATACGCAAAACGCGGAGAGAAGATCGTTCTGTTCTGGGAAGATCCGAACATGGACCTGTACGGACATGCTTTTCAGGAGGCATGGCGTGCCGTCCCCGACATCCCCAACGCCGACCGGAATCTGGATGCCGATGCCTACATGGTCTTCAAGCTCGTGCGCGAAAACAAACTGTACGACGACGATTATCAGGCGACGCTTCGGCAAATGGAGAAGATGGAATGGAGCGAGCATGTGAAAAAACAGCGGCAGAGAAGTGAAGAACGGGAAAAACAGGACAGGGAAGACCCGGTCTACCTGAAATATACCGCCGCGCGCACCATGTGGAAGGATGCCATTGAAAACACGAATCGGATCGAGAAAAAGGTGCTCGAACTGATGAAAAACGCCGGAGCAAGCCAGCCGGAGCCGCCCCTGGATGCCCATTATCTGTTTCTGCTGCGTGACGAGAAATATGACGAAGCCGAAGCCTATTTCGAGAAAAGGAAGCGCAATGCCCTGGGGCGTCTCCCCAATCGGGACGATCTCGCGCGTCAACTCGAAGCGCTCCTGATTCAGGAATCCGAAGCTTTTCAAAAACAGGTCGAACAGGAACGGGCGTACTCCAAAGCGAAAAAAGAATACGAAGCGTACAAAGCGGAACTCGACCAACAGAGAAAGCTCGAGGATCAGAAGGAAACCGAGGACTTTTTCAAAAGCCGCAACATCTATTGACCTCCCCGAAAAAAACACGGAGAAATAACATGAAACACCGAATCTTTCTGATCGCCGCTTTGTTCATGCTCGCGCCCGCGCTGTCCGCGTGGGAGCCGGCGGAAAACGTCCTGATGACCGAATGGGGCGAAAAGGTCACGCCGGAGAACGCCTGGCGGGAGTATCCGCGTCCGCAGCAGGTACGGGACAACTACAACAAATGGATGTGGCAGAATCTGAACGGTTTGTGGGACTACGCAATCACGCCGCGCGGGTCCGGCATCCCGGAGAAGTGGGACGGAAAGATATTGGTCCCCTACCCCGTCGAATCCGCGCTGTCCGGCGTGAAACGTCTCCTCAAGCCGGACGAACAGCTCTGGTACCGGCGCACGTTCAAGGGCGGCGTCGCGGGGAGCGCCGCCGATCCGAGAATGGGGGAGGAACGCCTGCTGCTGCATTTCGGCGCGGCGGATTTCCGCACGCAGGTCTTCCTGAACGGCGTCGAGGTCACCGCCGAACCGCACGAAGGCGGCATCTTGCCGTTCACGCTGGACGTCACGGACTATGTGAAACCGTTCATGCCGTCCAGCCCCTCGTCGAAATGGCCGCCCGATTACGACGGCGATCCGGACAACAACGAGCTGGTCGTGTGCGTGTGGGATCCGACCGACGAGGGAATGCAGGCCACGGGCAAACAGTCATTGAACCCGAACGGGTGCTTCTACTCGCGCGTCTCCGGTATCTGGCAGACCGTCTGGCTGGAACGCGTCCCGCGCATGTACATCGAGAGCTATCATGTGGTGACCGACATCGACGCAGGCACGGTCGCCGTCACGGTCAAAACGAACGGCAATGCTCCCAACGCGAAACTCGCGATCCGCGTCACGCAGGGGGAACGCCCCGGACGCCCCTCGCTCCCGCACCATCTGCCGCCGAGGCTCGGTTCCGGGGAAACGCTCATCGCCGAAACCACGGTCGCGGACTGGAGCAGGCCGGTCGTCCTCCCGATCCCGAATCCCGCCCTCTGGTCGCCCGAAACGCCGAACCTCTACACACTCACGTTCGACCTGACATCCGACATCGGACATGACAGCGTGAAAGGCTATTTCGGCATGCGGAAGATCGAGTGGAAACGCGACGAGATGGGCGTGCCGCGGTTCTACCTCAACAACAAAAAGTATTTCATGTACGGCACGCTGGATCAGGGCTGGTGGCCGGACGGGCTCCTCACGCCGCCTTCCGAACAGGCCATGCGCGCCGATATCAGGTTCCTGAAGGACGCCGGGTTCAACATGCACCGCAAGCACATCAAGGTCGAGCCGCTGAGCTACTACGCCCTCTGCGACACCATGGGCATCCTGGTCTGGCAGGACATGCCGTCCGGCCCCGGCGACACGGACAAACGCTACGCGATGTACCGCCGCGACCTGAAGGAAATGGTCGACCTGCTGCAAACCTTCCCCTCGATCGTGATGTGGGTGCCGTACAACGAATCCTGGGGCCAGCCCGGCGCGGAAAAGACCAACATGACGCTGAACTGGCTGAAACAGTACGACCCCTCGCGCCTCGTAGACGGCCCCTCCGGCTGGAACGACTACGGCGTGGGCGATACGCGCGACAGGCACAATTACCCGGAACCCGCCATGTTCCCGGTCATGCGCGACCGCGTGTCCGTGCTGGGCGAGTTCGGCGGGCTCGGGCTCGACGTCCCCGACCATCTGTGGGAGAAGGAACATTGGGGCTATGTCCACGACGTTTCCGCCGAGGCGTTTCAGGCGCGTTACCGCGAGCTCATGAAGAAGCTTGCCGTGCTCGCCTCAGAGGGCCTCGCAGCCGCCGTCTACACGCAGACCACCGACGTCGAACGCGAAACCAACGGCCTGTTGACCTACGACCGGAAAGTCGTGAAATACCCCGCCGACGAGCTCGCCGCGCTTCACCGCGAAATCTACAAAGCCGCCGAGGTTACGCATGTGCGCGAAGACGTCCCGCTCGCGCCGGATTCCCGCGCCGCGGAAACGCGCTGGCGCAGCACGGAGACCGCGCCCGCCGGGGACTGGACCGCGCCGGGCTTCGACGATTCCACGTGGCGCGAATCCGTCGGGGCATTCGGCAACGACGTCATCATACAGGATTTCCGCGGGCTGAAACGCGGCACGAAATGGGAATCCGCCGACCTCTGGCTCCGCCGCGAGTTCAACTGCGATGAGGATCCCGCGCCGTTCTTCGAGCTCGTCCTGACCATGTTCTACGACGAAGACCCGGAGATCTGGCTCAACGGCGTGAAGATCGTCGACCGCAAAGGTTACAACACGCGTTACGAAGCGTTCGTGCTCCCGGAGACCACCTGCCGCGCTCTGAAACAGGGCCGCAACGTGCTCGCGGTGCATGTGCGGAATGCGACCGGCGGCGCGTTCTTCGACACCGGTCTGAAGGCGGTCAAGTACCGCACAGAACCCCTGGAGAACCGTTAAGCAACGTTTTCTCCGCATCTTTTAACGTCGATTTCTCCGAAAAAGTGCAACAAACACCTCCTTTCCGGCTTGCATTCCCGCCGAGCAAATGTACAGTATAATCCGAAGACGAAAGATAAATGGCACCGTTTTTTCGCCTCGTTTCCCGCACACCATAGGTCATATCAAACATACAATCCCGCCTCAAATGGAGCCTGAAGAAATCATGTTCCCGACACTCAAACGCACCGCCGGCGCTCCGCTCGGCACGCCCGACCGCTGCTCCATCGAGATCATGCGCGACGGCAAGTGGGTGAAGGTCGCCGAACGCGAATTCTCCAACGTGAAGTCGAACCCCGTGCCGCAGCTCATCCCGCTCGACGACGTGAAGACCGACCGCATCCGCATCCGTGCGGACCGCTTCCTTGACAATGCAGAGGAAATGGTCTTCGGCGAAATGGGCATCCTCGTCAAGGAATGACCGGGCGGCGCCGCGTTCGCCGAGGAAAACGTGAAAAAACCGACTGTTTACATTTTTTCGCTTGAAAAACGCGTTCCGTGTGGCATATTATAGGGAAGACGTAGTCTTTTTCATGCAATCATCACCGGAGTTTTACATTTTATGAAAATCTCAACCAAAGGACGCTACGGGCTCCGCATCCTGTTGGACCTCGCCATCCACCAGTCGGAAAAACCGCGTCTGATCCGCGACATCGCGAAATCGCAGCAGATTTCCGAGAAGTACATCAGCCGTCTCGTGATCGCGCTCCGCAAGGGGGGCATGATCCGGTCCATCCGCGGCGTGAACGGCGGATTCCACATCGCCATGAAGCCGGAGGACATCACGCTCCTGGACGTGATCGAGGTCATGGAAGGCCCGCTCTCCATCGTCGACTGCGTGAAAGCGCCGAAACGCTGCGCCATGCACGAAAACTGCGCTCCGCGCGAGATCTGGTGCAAGCTCAACGACGACATCCGCGAGCTGATGCGGCAGACCACGCTCGCCGACATTCTCGCCGCCTACGACCGCCAGAACGCAAAGGACGGGCTCTCCGACTACTGCATCTGACCGGATTTCGCGGACTTTCGCGGGGGGCTTCGCTGGCTCGAAAACTATGCGGGACATCATTGCGTGTTCCGCATTTTTTTGTCTTCGCACGCCGGATTCCGCCCGTTTTCGGAGCAGGAGACCGGAAAACGCTTGAAAAAAACGAAAAAAACGGAAAAAAGCGCGGAAATCCGCTTGACAAGTGGAACAAATTGATGTAAGTTGAAGTCAAGGAGAACAGGGCCGGGAATTTCCGGTCCGCTCTTAGAATCATCCAGAACCAAGGAGGTCATCATGGACATTACCGTCAGCGTCCGTCACTTCGAACTGGACAACGAGGTCCGCGAGTACGCCGTCAAGTCGGCCGAAGCAGCCTTCTCCGAATTCAGATTGCGCATCAGCAGCGTGAATATCGTCCTCGACTTGCAGAGAAACCTGATCACGGCGCACCTCGACGCCGCCGTCAAGGAACACCCCGTCACCGCGGCTTCCCAGGCGTACGACAACGTCTACAAGGCCATCGACGACGTCATCGCGAAGGCGTCCGCGCAGATGCGGCGCTACCTTGACAAGAAGCAGGACCACAAGCACACCCCGCCCATCGGCGAGGCGACCGCGGAATCCTGATCCCCGAACCATTTCTCCCGCGGCGCCGGCTCCGGCGGCCGCGGGTTTTCCCGGCATGCTCCGGCCGTTGAAAAACTCCGGCGCATGCCGTTGTTTTTCCCCGTTTCCGCCTTTTTCCGGCAAAAAAACGAAAAAAGACGCGAAAAACATAAAAAACGGATTGTTTTATCCGAAAAACGTGCTATAGTAACTCTTTTCCATCTTTATTAAGGAAAGGAATCCGGACAAAAATGAAACAGGACACCACGAAAAAACTCCAGAAACTCTACGAAAAGAACGTCATGAACACCTACGGGACGCCCGCGGTGCTGTTCGTGCGCGGCGGCGGCGTCAACCTGTACGACGCGAACCGGCGCAAATATCTGGATTTTTCGTCCGGGATCTCCGTGTGCAGCCTCGGCCACTGCCATCCCGCCGTGACCGAAGCGATCTGCCGTCAGGCGCAGACGCTGGTGCACGTGTCCAACCTCTTCCTGAACGAGAACATGCCGCGTCTTGCCGAGGTCATCGTGAAGAAGACGTTCGGCAAGGGCCGCGTGTTCTTCTGCAACAGCGGCGCCGAGGCGAACGAAGGGCTCATCAAGCTCGCGCGCAAGTGGGGCAACGCCACCGGCCGCAACGAGATCGTCGTGATGGAGAATTCGTTCCACGGACGCACGCTCGCCACGCTCGCCGCCACCGGCCGCAGCAAATACCGCGAGGGCTTCAACCCCGACATGCCCGGCTTCAAGTTCGCGAAGTTCAACGACCTGAAGTCCGTGAAGAAAGCCATCGGCCCGAAGACCTGCGCCGTGCTGCTTGAAGCGGTCCAGGGCGAAGGCGGCATCCTGCCCGCCGACCCGGATTTCATCAAGGGCCTCGACAAGCTCTGCAAGGAAAAGGACGTGCTGCTGATGTTCGACGAAGTGCAGTGCGGCATGGGCCGCACCGGCACGCTCTGCGCCTGGCAGGGCTACGGCGTCAAGCCCGACGCGTTCTCGTTCGCCAAGGCGATCGCGAACGGCATCCCGATGGGCGCGTTCGTATGCAACGAACGGCTCGCGGGCGTGCTGACCCCGGGCACCCACGGCAACACGTTCGGCGGCAACGCCCTCGCGACCGCCGCCGCGCTCGCCGTCTTCGAGACGTTCGACCGGGACAAGATCCTCGACAACGTGAAGGAAATGGGCGCTTATCTGCGCGGCAAGCTCGAAAAGCTCGCGGAAAAATACGATTTCGTCAAGGAGGTCCGCGGACGCGGCCTCATGCTCGGCGTCGTGCTCGACTTCCCGGCGAAGGACATCCTCCCCGTGCTGCGGGAGAAGGGTCTCGTGGCGCTCTCCGCCGGCGAAGTGGTGCTTCGCCTTCTGCCCCCGCTGATCGTGAAGCGGGAGGACTGCGACAAAGCCGTGCGCATCATCGCATCGGCATTCAAGGAATACTCAGCATCGAAAGGAGGCCGGAAATGATCAGGCACCTTCTCACCGGGCGCGAATTCGACCGCGCCGCATTGGAACAGCTCATCGAAACGACCGCAAGCCTGAAAGCCGGACGAGGCAAGCCGGGCCAGCCGAAACCGCTGGACGGCAAGTCCATCGGCATGATCTTCGCGAAATCCTCGACCCGCACCCGCGTGTCCTTCGAGGTCGGCATCCATGAACTCGGCGGCCAGCCGATCTACCTCGACGAGAGCAAGACCCAGATGGGCCGCGGCGAGACCATCGCCGACACCGCCCGCGTGCTCAGCCGCTTCCTGCACGGCATCGTGATCCGCACGTTCCGCCAGTCGGACGTGGAGGGCCTCGCGCAGTACGGCTCCATCCCGATCGTGAACGCCCTCACCGACGACTACCATCCGTGCCAGGCGTTCGCCGACCTCTTCACCATCTGGGAACGCAAGGGCAAGCTCGAAGGGCTGAAGATGGCGTACCTCGGCGACGGCGCCAGCAACATGGCGAACTCCCTCATGATGGCATGCAAGCTCGCCGGCATGACGTTCGTCATCGGCGCGCCGGAGGAATTCCGTCCGCGCCAGGCGATCATGGACGAAGACCTCGGTCCCGGCAAGGTGGAATGGACCACCGACCCCGCCGCAGCCATGAAGGACGCCGATTTCGTCTACACGGACGTCTGGGTCAGCATGGGCTTCGAAAAGGAAGCGCGCGAACGCATGAAGACGCTGGAGCCCTACCGCCTCGACATGAAGATGCTCGGTTACGCGAAGCCCGACGTGAAGGTGATGCACTGCCTGCCCGCCCACCGCGGCGAGGAGATCACCGACGAAGTCATGGAGTCCGATCACTCCATCGTCTTTGACGAGGCCGAAAACCGTCTTCACATGCACAAGGCGATCCTCTGCACGCTTTTCAAGTGACACGATCCGCACTGACGCCACGCGATGGGACCCGTGCCGCAACACCGGACCGTTTCTCCCCGTGCGCTTCTCCGCCGGGCACGGACCGGTGCGGCCGCGCTTGAAACGTCCTGCCCCGCGGCGCTCTTCCTGCTCGCGGCAGTCACAGCCGTTCTCTCCGTCCGGGGGAACGGCTTTCCTTATGTCCTGATCCCGACGGCGGCGGTCCTGCTCGTCTGGGCGCTGCTGCCCGTACGGGACGCCCTGCTCCGGTTCGCCCTGCCGATGTTCCCGGTCCTGGTCTCCGCGATGCTCTGGTCGGCGCAGGATCGCAACATCATCGCGGAGGAAGCCGGACACGCGCGGTTCGCCGCCGAGGCGGAACTGATCGTAGACGACCCGTCTGCCTCCGTTCAGCCGGGCGAAGCGTTCCGCGTGAAGAACCTGCAATGCCGCGTAAAACGGCTCCGCTACGGCGCGAACGCCCCGTGGGTGGAGTTCGCCGCGCCCCTGCCCCGCGCGCTGATGGAATGCAGGGAAAACGGTCCGGCGGCCGTCCCGCTCGGCTACGGCGACGTCATCCGCGCGAAAGGCATGTTTTCCGTGCCGGACCAGCCGCTGTTCCCCGGTTCGTTCGATTACGCCGCATACCTGGAACGCGAGGGCATTTACGAGCTGTTCCGGCCCGAATCGCTTGAGATCGCGTCGCACGGCCGCGGATTCCGCCGGACTCTCTACGACTGGCGCGATGCCGCGCTCGCCGCGGTCTGCCGGGGATTCCGCGGCGTTGAGAACATGCGGATGGCGGGGTCCATGCTCGGCGGCCGCAAGATCGCCCTGCGGCAGGAGACCCGCGCCGGGTTCCTCTCCAGCGGCACGATCCACCTTCTGACGGTCAGCGGCACGCACGTCGGCATCTTCGCCTCGATCCTGTTCCTGCTGCTGGTCTGGCTGCCGTTCCGCAAACGCTGCCTGATCGTGCTTGTCCCGATCCTGCTGTACGCGCTTTCGACCGGGATGCGCGAACCCGCCATGCGCGCCTTCATCATGATCGCGGTGTTCCTGGCCCTGCGCTCTCTGCTGCTCGCCGCGCCGCAGATCAACACCCTGATGCTGGCGGCATACGCGATCCTGCTGATCTCCCCCGCGAGCCTGTTGAAGCCCGGCATGCACTATTCGTTTCTCGCCGTGGCGCTGCTGCTGAGCCTGCCGCGCGACCTCGGTTCCAGAGCGCTCGCGCTCCTCTCGCGCGGACTTTCGCAGCCGCTCCCGGTCCGCTGCATCACGGCGAAACGCCGCTGGACGGCATCCGCATCCCGGATCCTGCTCTCCGCCCTGCTCGCGACCGCCGCGGTCAGCCTCGGCAGCGGCGTCCTGTCCATCCTGTACCAGGGCATCTTCCCGCTGTCCGCGGTCCCGGCAAATCTGCTGGTCATGCCGCTGGCGTATCTGGCGTTCATCCTGGCGGGCGCGGCGCTCGTTTTCGCCTGGATCCCCCCGGTCTCGATCCTGTTCTCGGGTCTGCTTGAATCTGTCTTCCGCCTGATCGGCTGGATCGGACGCTTCTTCGGCGGCCTCGTTGAAACGGGCGTGCCGAAGCCGCCCGTCTGGACAGTCGTGCTGTTCCTCGCCGCGCTGTTCCTCCTGATCGGGACCAAACGCTGGCGGCTGGCGGCGGCCTCCGCCGCGCTCATGGCCGCGCTGTTCGTCTTCTGGTTCCTCCGGGCGTCGTTCCTCCCCGCCGAGGTCCTGATCGCGGAGGGCGGCGGCACGGAACTGGAACCCGCCGTCGTCATCACGGATCCCGCGCTCGGACGCGCCGACGTGGTGAACGTGCCGGACTACCGGACCGGCATGGCGCTCGCGGACTATCTGCGTTCGCGCGGCATCACGGTCTGCCGCACTGTCGCGGTCTCCAGCGGCCGAAAAGCCTCGTTCGACGGCCTCGACGCGTTCGCCGCGCAGATCCCCGTGCTGGACGTCTACTGCCCCTCGAACGCGCTGAAGAAGATGCCGGAAGGCCCGGTCGTCACGGCGTACCCGTATGAAGGCGTTGCATCTTCGTTCCGTCTTTCCGACGAACATTTTTCCTTTTCCATCGGAACAATTGACGGCATTCTGCTGTCCAACAACACAGGCCGCGGGCATCTGACTCTGCGGAAAGACGGCGTCTCTTTCCATGACGCCGGGATCCGCCAGACATCGGGCCAGCGCCTCCTCATCCAACCAATCGAAAGAACGACACCATGAAAGTCTGTCATCTCATCACACGCATGATCGTCGGCGGCGCACAGGAAAACACGTTCCTCTCCGCCCGCGGACTCCACGAAGCGGGACACGAAGCCGTCCTGATGACAGGCCCGTCGCCGGGGCCGGAAGGAGAACTCCTCCGCAACTGCGGCAGGATCGACTTCCGCGTGGAGGAGTGCCCCACGCTGTGCCGCGAGATCGACCCGGTCCGCGACTGGCAGAGTTACCGCGCGCTGGTGAAATTCTTCAAAAAAGAGAAGTTCGACATCGTCCACACCCACGCGTCGAAGGCCGGCATCATCGGCCGTTACGCCGCCCGCGCCGCAGGGGTCCCGCTGGTGATCCACACGATCCACGGCCTGCCGTTCTCGCGCATCTATCCGGCGTGGAAGAATGCCGTCTACATCCAGCTGGAACGCATGGCCGCGAAGCGCTGCGACCGCATCTGCGCCGTGGCGCAGGACATGATCGACCAGTGCCTCGCAAATCACATCGGCAGCCCTGACATGTTCAAGGTGGTCTACAGCGGCATGGAGCTCGAACCGTTCCTGACTACGGAGCCCGATCCCGAACTCCGGCGTTCGCTCGGCATCCCCGACGGCGCGAAAGTCGTCGCCACGCTCGCGCGGCTCTTCCCGATGAAGGGCTATGTGGAACTCTGGAGCAGCATCCCCGAGATCGTCAAACGCGTCCCGAACGTCCATTTCCTGCTGATCGGAAACGGCATCCTGCGGGAAAAACTGGAAGCCGAAGCCGTCGAGCGCGGGTTCCGCGAACACCTGAGCTTCGCCGGGCTCGTGCCGCCGTCGCAGGTACCGCGTTATCTGGCGCTCGCCGACGTCCTCGTACACTTCTCCATGCGCGAAGGGCTCCCGCGCGCCGCCGTACAGGGACTCGCCATGCGGAAACCCGTTGTGGCGTTCGACATCGACGGCACACGCGAGGTCGTACTGAACGGGAAGACCGGATATCTGCTTCAGCCCGGCGTCGACAAGCCCGGCGTGGAGGAGATAGCCGAGCTCCTGCTGAACGAGGCGAAACGCCATGAATTCGGCGAAGCCGGCCGCGCGCTCGTGAAACCGCGTTTCGACTGGCGCACCATGTCCGACACGCTCATCGCCGAATACACCAAATATCTGGAAATCAAAAAGAAAGGATTGCAAGCACCATGAAATCCGTTTTCAATACCCTGTTTTCCGTCCTCGCGGGCGCATGCGCCGCCCTCCTGGTCCTCAAATTCGTGAACCCGCCCGTCGATGAAGAACAGCCCGATTACCAGACGAAAATGCGTTCCTACGCGCCGCCGTCGGAGAACGTTCCGGCGACCGCCTGGCCGGACTTCACCGCACCCATCGAACGCGCCATGCCGGCGGTCGTCTGCATCTCCAACCAGCGGATCGTCTCGTCGCGCCGCGGCTGGGGCCGCAATGCCCAATACTATGAAGTCCCGACCGGACAGGGCTCCGGGTTCTTCATCCGCGAGGACGGCTACATCCTCACGAATTACCATGTGGCGAGCGGCGCGAACGCCCTGCTGGTCACCGACAACGAGGGCCGCGAATATCACGCGGACCTGGTGGGCGCGGACCCGACGTCCGACCTGGCCGTGCTGAAGGTCGAGCCGCCCAAGGGCAAGAAGTTCCCGGCGCTCGCGTTCGCCAATCCGCGGAACATCCGCCTGGGACAGTGGACGATCGCCATCGGCGCGCCGTTCAGCCTGGAACACAGCGTGACCGCGGGCATCGTCTCCGGCGTCCAGCGGTCCGGCGTCGGCGTGAACCTGTACGAAAACTACATCCAGACGGACGCATCCATCAATCCCGGCAACTCCGGCGGCCCGTTGCTGAACACCGACGGCGACGTGATCGGCGTGAACGACTGCATCCTCGCGCCCACCGGCGGCAATATCGGCATCGCGTTCGCCGTCTCCGCCGAGATCGCCAAGACCGTCGCCGACACGCTCATCCAGCACGGCGAGATCGTCCGCCCGTGGCTCGGCATCATCGGCGCACGCCCCTCGCAGCTCCGGTCCCCCGGCGAGGAAAACGAGGACCTTCAGAAAGGCGCGACCATCCGCGGGATCATCCAGAATTCCCCGGCGGACCGCCTGGGCCTGCGCGAAGGCGACGTGATCGTGAAGCTGGACGGCACCGACGTGGCCGACACCTATGAGCTCCGCAACCGCATCCTCGGCATGGACCCCGGCACGATCGTCACGATCACGATCCTGCGCCGGAACCTGCTCCACGAAACGACCGTCAAGCTCGAACGCGCCCCGAGAGAATGGTTCCGCAGGATACCCCAGATCGACTACGCGATCCCGCTCTGACCTCCCGGAAAAACAGTTCAACGGGAATCCGCGCCGCCGTGTCCGCAACCCTGTGGACCGACGGCGTTTTCATTTTCCCCTTTTTGTCGGCAGAGCATTGAAAATCGTATTTTTTCCTTTTATCGGCACTTGCATTTTCCGGCTTACGGTTTTATAGTAATCCCACACGAACCAGAACCTTCATAGAAAGACACACAAATGAAAGCCTCTTCCCTCCGTTGTCTCCTCTTCGCCGCGGGCGCCATGCTCTGCACCGTCCTCTCCGCCCAATCCCCCCGCCGCACGCCTTCGGTCGTCACGCTCGATCCGGCAAAAGGCTCGCCGTTCAACAACGGCGTCTTCGAAGGCTGGGGCACGTCCCTCTGCTGGTGGGCGAACCGCGTGGGCTACAGCGACAAGCTCACGGACGCCGCGGTCGACGCGTTCTTCGACCAGACGAAGGGGCTCATGCTCAACATCGTCCGCTACAACATCGGCGGGGGCGACGATCCTGACCACAGGCACATCACGCGCTCCGACTCGAACATGCCCGGCTTCGCCCAGCCATATCTCAGCCCGGACGGCAGGATTATTGTTGATGACGACGGCATCGCCATCTACCGGTACGAATGGGACCGCGACAAAAACCAGATGAACGTCCTCACGAAAATCTGCAAGCGCAATCCGGACACGCTCGTTGAAGTCTTCTCCAACTCTCCGCCGTATTTCATGACCTGGAGCGGATGTTCCAGCGGCGGCACGGGCGAGCACAGGGGCAACAACCTGAAGCCCGAATACATTGAGCCGTTCGCGGAATTCCTTGCCGACGTCGTGAAGCACATGCGTAACGATCTGCATCTCAAACTGAACAGCATCGACCCGTTCAACGAACCGTCTTCCAATATCTGGGGTGCATACAGCAACAAGCAGGAAGGATGCAACATCGGAGACAACAAAACCAAAAGCCAGGTCATCGTCGCGCTCGACAAGGCGCTCCGCAGAAACGGCGTCCGCGACGACATCCTCCTCGCCGTCGCCGATGAGACCTCCATCGACCTCGCCATCGACACATTCAAGGCGCTCTCCCCCGAAGCGAAAAAAGTCTCAGACCGCATTAATACGCACACCTACGGCGGCAGCCGCCGCGCCGAACTGCAGGCATACGCGAAAGAACAGAAAAAACACCTCTGGATGAGCGAAGTCGACGGCACCGGCACTCTCGGCGGCCAGGCCGCCGGAGACATGGGCAGCCCCCTCTGGTTGGCCCGGCGCATCATCGACGACGTGAACGGCATGATGCCCTCCGCGTGGGTCATCTGGCTCGTCGTCGACCGCCACCGCTCCGATTTCAACAATATGGAACGCAACAACACTTCCCTCAAAGGCGCGTACTGGGGCACCGGCATCTGCGACCACATCGCGGAAAAACTTCTCCTCGGCA
>JAEEQO010000032.1 GCA_016285335.1 Victivallales bacterium
CCGACAAGATCTACCAGAAGATCAAGGAAGTGCTCGCCGCCAGAAAGGCCGGCGACGCCCCCGCCGACGAAAACTCCGCGGCGGAACAGCCCGCCGCCACCGACGACCAGGTCAATGCGTAATCCTTCCCAGGCAGACCGCCGGGCTCCGTTCCCGGCGGAAATCCTCCACGGCAGCCGTGCCGGGACGTTCCTCGTCTGCGCGGCCGCCGCTTCGCTGTTTCTTGTCTCCGGCATCCCGGGTGCTTTCGCACAGCAGAACACGGCCTCCGCGGACGCAAGTGTTCCGAAGAACAACGCGGCGGACGCCTCGAAAACGGACGTTCCGAAAACGGACGTGCCCAAAAGCGTTTCGGACGCCGCACAGAACGCCGCGACGACTCAGGGACAGGGACCGGAAAACCCGGTGAACCTCTATCCTGACAAGGAATCCGGCGACCGCGCCCGCACCGACATGGAATACGGCACGGCGGCGAGCTTCTACCGCCAGTACCGCGCGAAAGCGGAACTGAACGGCGATGCGAAAGCGGTGAAGGACGCCTATGCCTGCGAGCTGGACGCCCTGATCCTCGCAAACCTCGCGGATCCCGCGCAGAAGCTCCTGGACGAATACCGCAGCAGGATCCCGCAGCTGGACGAAAAGTCCGTCAGCCTCTGGCAGGCCGAGATCTACCTGATCCGGCGGAATGCCGACGAGGCGGATAAACTCCTGCAAAAACTGATCCCGTCGCTCGAAAACCTCGATCCCGTCCGCCTCCGCGCGATCTCCTGCGCCGCGTTCGTCGCCGAACTCAAAGGCGACCAGGAACAGGCGGCGAAATATTACGGCGACCTCGCTGCCGCGCCCGATCCGCTGGGCGTCCCCGGCGTCAAGACCGCTTTCGGACGCCGTGCTGCGGAACGCCAGGTGCTGGCGCTGGCCGCCCTCGGCAGGTTCATGGACGCGTACGACCTGCTCAAGACCCTGCCCCAGGCCGACAACAAGCGCGACGTGGATGCGCACCGGCTCCTTTCGTTTTATCTGACCCTCGGAGAAAAGGGCGAAGAGGGGTTCGAATCCCTCGCGGACACATGGAGCGAGATCCGATCGATCTCCACGCCCCGCAAGGACAATTTCTTCTTCCTGGCGGCCTGCCGCATCGGCGACGAATTCCTCCGCCGAGGCGAGACCGTCCGAGCCGCCGAGGCGTTCCACCTGGCCTACGGCTTCGCCGCCGTGCGCGAAGACGCGTTCACGGCCATGAAACGCCTGATGAACGCGTTCGACCGGCTCGGACAGAAAAAGGAAGCCGCCGAACTGGCGATGCGGATGGTGTCTTTCTTCAAGGACGTTCAGCTCTCGCCGGATTTCAAGCTCAGGATCGCCTCCGTCCTGTTCCGCGCCGGCCGCACGGATGATGCCTTCGACGTGTGCCTTTCGTGCGTTTCGGACGCCTCGCTCCCCGCCGCCGAACGGGAAAAGACCTACCGCGACACGCTGGACGTGATGATCCGCGAAAAGGCGTTTGAATCCGCGCACAAGTTCATCGACGCATTCGATACGGTCCCGGAAAAGAAGGCGGCCCGCGCGATGGACCGTGCGGAAGTCACCTGGCGCGAGAACAAGCCGGCGGAAGCCGCGAAGCTTTACCGTGCCGTCGGGGAATCTTCCAAAGAATTCCGGCAGGAAGCCTTGCTGAACGCCATGCGCTGCTGCCAGGACGCCGGACAATACCAGGACATGCTGGACATCGCCGCATCGCTCCGCAAGGACGACCCGGCGCATCCGGCGCCGGACATGCTGCTGCTTTCAGCCGTCGCGCAGTTCCATCTGCGCGACATGGCCGCCGCGGCGCAGAATTACCTGGACTACGAAGCGTCCGTCACGAAGACCGATGCCAACAGAAAAAATCGCGAGGACGCGCTGTTCCAGGCGGGACAGCTCCTGAGCGGCCTCGGACAGCCCGAGAAGGCGGCGGAAGTCTTCCGGCGGCTCTGCCAGAATTACGGCAGGAACGACGGGACGCCCCGCTACTGGCTCATCCACTGCCTGTATGCGTCCGGCGACGAGATCGGCGCGGAACGCGAGTCATGGCGGTTCATCGAGGAGAAACCGGATTCCCAGTACGCCGGAGCGGCGATGCTGCGTCTGGCGGAACACTACCGCGGCACCGGGTCCGTCCAGCACGCGGAAAGCACGCTGAACCAGCTGCTGGACCAGGAAAAATACCCGAGGATCCAGGCCCGCGCCATCTACGAAAAAGCGCTCATCGCGTTCCAGCGGGACGATCTGACGACCGCGCTGGAACATCTCGACCGGATCGATGTGTCCGAGCCTCAAAACGCACCCATGGCGGACATCCATTACCTGCGCGGCGACATCGCCCGCGCCATGGATGATTTTGCGAAAGCCCGCATCGAGTACGAAGCCGCCGCGAAGGACGCCGCCGGCACGCGTCTT
The DNA here is from genome assembly GCA_016285335.1 of Victivallales bacterium. The sequence goes on from JAEEQO010000032.1 coordinate 2,440, forward strand.
AAACAGGCCGCTCTCGGGTCCGCCGCGGACTGCATTTACGCCATGGCCGCGAGCCCCGCGCCGAAGACTGCGGCCGCGCCGAAAAACGCGGCAGCCGTGCCGAAGGACGCCGTTTCCGCGCAGAACAACAAGCCTCAGGCCGGAACGCCGGACAAGGACAATACGAAGGACGTTCAGGACGGCAAGGAAAAGGAAAAAGACAAGGGCAAGGAAGCCCAGGCCGTCAAACCCGCCGAGGAAAAACCCGCGACGCCCGCCGACAACTACCGGGAGGCATACAGGGCTTATCAGGCGCTCCTGAAGCTGAACGACCTGCTTCCCGAGTACAAGGCAATGGCGACCTACAAGTCCGGCCAGTCCCTCTGGAAAGCCGGCGATGAAAAAGAGGCGTTCGACCTCTTCAGACAGATGATCTACCTGGTCCCGGCAAGAGACGCCGCCGCCCGTCCCGTGGAAGCCTTCTGGGTCTTCCGCGCGGTCGAGGCGCTGGAAGCCCTCGCCCATAAGGACCCGGTCCTTTCCAACGTGGAATCCGCCGTCGCCGCGCTCGTCTGGCTGGGCCAGACCGGCATGGCCGACCAGGCTTCGGTCCGCCAGCGGATCCGCGCCCTCCGCAAGAAACAATATCAGCCGCCGCTCCCGGCGTCTTCAACTACAACCACCACTCCGGAGTCTTCGCAGTCATGAAATACCTCACCATACTTCAGCAGGGCGGTCCCGTCTTCGTGCTCATCGGGATCTGCGCGCTCGTCGCGGCATTCGTCTTCGTGCGGAAATGGTTCGAATTCTACCGCGCCCAGGTCAACATCAACGAGATCGTCACCGGGCTCATCAACGTGCTCCGGCGCGACGGCATGATCGAGGCGATCACGCTCTGCGACAACTCGCCCGGCCCCGTGCCCCGCGTCCTTTCCAGCGCCATCCGCGCCTACAAGGAAGGCGACGACATCCGCGACGCGCTCGCCACGCAGACCATGATCGAGGTGCCGCGCCTGGAATCCCTCCTCAACATCCTCGCCACGCTCGCCTATGTGACGCCGCTGCTGGGACTGCTCGGCACCGTGCTCGGCCTCGTGGATTCGTTCCAGACGATGACCGCGGCCCCGGATTCGGCAGCGACCCTGCCCGAACTTTCCAACGGCGTTTACAAGGCGCTGCTCTGCACCGCCGCCGGGCTCTCGGTCGCGATCCCGTGCCACATCGCCTACAACTACCTGGTCTCCCGCGTGCAGGATTTCTGCACGGACATGGAGAAAGCGTCCGCCGAGATCATGTATTTCTTCCGCCACCACACAAAAGAGGACGCCGCCGCCCATGTCGAATGAAGCCCCGATCCAGGTCAGGACAAAGCTGAAGATCTTCAGCGGCCTGCCGAGTCTGGTCCTGTACTTCTGCGTCTTCTTCATCCTGCTGATTTTCTTCATGCTCAGCTCGAACTTCGTCCCGATCCGCGGCGTCGAGGTCAAGCTGCCCCAGATCGGCGGCCACCTCGCCTATGCCTCGCGCAACTTCGTCGTGACCGTCGACAAGGACAACCGGATCTACTTCAACGACGCGGTCGTCAAGGACGCCGACGAACTAAAACGCCAGCTCTCCGAGTCGCTCAACTCCCGCGGATTCCAGCCGGACAAGGAACGCATCATCGTCCGCTGCGACATCAAAGCCCCGCTCGCCACCGTCGCCGAGATCCTGTCCGTCGCCGAGGAGCTGAACGTGAACGCGCTCTTCATGTCCGGCGGCCAGCCCAAGGGCCGGACCGCCAGCTTCACCGAGCCTGAATCATGACCGAAACCGCCGCACAGCAGCATTTCCGGCTTCCCGTCGACGATTCGCCGCCGAAGGAACGCCTCCGCTGGCCTATGCTCCTGGCCGCTGCCACGGGCGTCCTGCTGATCCATGCCGCGCTCGTCACGGTCTTCACGCCGCTTGCGCCCGAACAGAATGAACCCGCAAACCGGACCGATCACTCCGCGATTTTCGTTTCGTCTCTGATCACCGCGGTGTACCCCGATTTTCTGAACAAGGTCGACACCTACGACCCGATCGCGTTCCTGCATCCGCCCGCGGAAGTCGGTTTTTCATTTTTCCGCGTCACGCAGGACGATTTCTCCCTCGAATCCCCGTCCGAACCGGTCCTCCCGCCCCGGAAGTTCGCCGAACTGGAACCGCTCCCGCCGTTCGAACCGGAACCGGTGGTGCGGCCGCTTGCATTGAGTATTCCCCGAATGGAACCGGATTCCGAGGCGGAACTCATGGCGGCGGGAACCGTGTCCTATCCCTACTGTGTGGCGGATTCCAGGCCGGACGTGAACTTGCCCGCGTTCCCGCTTGACACACAGTCGGAACGCATCCTCCGCAGAACGCCGCCCGCGCGTCCGTCCGTGTTCGAACTCAGAAATTCTTCCGGCGTGATTCCGTCCCCGGCCGATCCCGGCGGATTTCCCCGCTGCGAGGCGATCCTGACCGGCTCCTGCGGCATCACCGAGCTCGACCTCGCCGCGCGCGCATGGCTGGACACGCTGCTGAATTCGCAGGAGGAGACAGAACTCCGGCCCGGAGACAAATGCCGGGTCGTCTGGTCGGCGAAAGCGTTCGGAAAGGAGCCGTCGCGATGATCCCGATCCCGCTCGACCGCATCTTCGTCTGGTACTTCGGCACGTGGTTCTTCGTGATCGCGCTGCTGTGGATATGCGACGAACTCCGCAAACGCAAGAACACGAGCGACTCCGTCGTGAAGGACCGCCTGTACCTCTGCGGCAAATGCCACCTCACGTTCCTGGCGCGCGACGACCGTGAACACATCGTGCGGTGTCCGCGCTGCCACGAAATGTGCTTCTTCCGCCAGAGCAAGCGCTTTTAAGGAGGGCAAGCCCTCCACGGCGGCAGTGCTCTCAGCTTCGCTTGAGCACAAAGGCAAGCCCTCCACTTTGGAAGTGCCCGGCTACGCTCGGGCACAAGGGCAAGTCCTTGGCTGTTATAGTGCCTTGCTCCACGACGGCACACACGGGGAGTGTCGAGTAGTGCGCGAGCGTCAGCCGCGCACTGTATCACCACCGCCTGCGGTGTTATTCTTCTTTCCCGTCGGGGAACTGCACCAGGTAGAACCGCATATTGTGGATGAAGTCCGGCGCCTGCGTGATGCCCATGTGCGCTCCGCTCACGTGAATGACGCCGCTCCAGCGCACCGGAGACTCCATCCTGATGCCCCACGGCCCCTGCCTGTCCGGGTTGCGCAGGTCGGCTCGCGCGCTCACCGCGGAAACTTTGCCGTCGCCGGAATCGTAGCGGACCACGTGCAGAGATCCGTCGTCGTCGACCAGCGCGATCGACGAGGTCGGCACGGAGTCCCCGATGAAGACCATCTGGAACACGTCGGAATCCTTCGGATCGGGCGTGGAGAGCATGGATGCGATGCGTTTCGCCGAGTTCAGGCATTTCTGAAGGTGTTCCAGCGCCACGTAGCGCCGTTCCTGAGCCGTCTTCACATCCGGCAGCAGCCATTGCAGATCGGCGTCGACGGCGGGATCCGCGAGCCCCCACTTGTACTTGATCCACGTGTTCAGGTCGTACAGGTCGACCGCTTCGCCGCGGGCGATGGATTCGTCCTCGGATTTGCCGGGAACGGTCTTCCGGACGGCGGCGAACTGCGGGAACGGCATCATTTCGTAGTAGGAGGGGAAGGTCCCGATGATGGAGGCGGGATAGATCGGAGCGCCCGGCTGAAGCCGCAGGCCGCTCACCAGCTCCAGCACGGTGTCCAGATAGCCGGCGTTCGGCGTTCCGACCTGGATGAGCTTGCCGATGTTTTTCGCGCCGGCCCAGGTGATCGCCGGATCGGGTGCGGCCGGATCATCCGGCAGCGGCGTTTCGCCGTAGCGCAGGTAATACCGCCCGATCAGGCCGCCCATGCTGTGCCCCATGAGGTCGAAACGGATCGTCTCAGGCGCAGTCCCGTACCGCATCCGGTATTCCCCGTCCAGCTGCGCCTGTTTCGCGAGGATGAACTTCCCGAGCTCGGCGGCGTTTTCCGCGATGCTCCGCCGCCAGTCGTAATAGAAGATGAAGAACGTCGGGCAGCGTCCGTCCTCAAGATGCTCCTTCGAGCCTTCCTGCACATACCCGGCCTCCCGGATGGTCTCGACCAGAGGCCCGTAGGCGTACATGGAGAACTCCATGCCCATCACGCGGATGGACACGGTGTCCAGCAGGAACGACGCCCGCGTGTTGTTGGAAAGCTCCCGCAAGGGCTTCCCCCAGCTCATCGGCACGGACAGGAGTTTCAGGCTGTCGCGCCCCGGCAGAGTCGGCGAAAACGTCCCCCAGAACTCGTCTCCGGTCGCCTGGTCCGCCAGCTTCGCCCCGAGCAGGCCGTGGATCAGGATCACGGGATTCCGGCGGATCCCCTCGTACGCCAGGGAACGCTTCGTGGCACGGCTGAAGATCGTTTCCGTCGGGGTCAGCGGCGACTGGTACGAGCCGACCGCGTCCGGCTGGCACGCGTTCAGGATGAAGACCGCCAGGATCGCCGCCGCGGCGGCGAGAAACCGCCCGAAGATTCGTGTCCGTTTCATGGTATTTCACCTTCCGTTATTGGTTTGTGCCTGTCCAGCAGGCTCTGGTAATCGCCCGAAATCCGCTCCAGCGCGGCAAGATACGCCTCGATCTGCTCCCGTGTGCCGCAGATGCTCACGCAGCCCGCGGTGCCGCCGCCCTCGCACGGCATGTCCATCCGTCCGAACGCCAGGAATCCGCGTATCTGCAGATCGGTCACGGGCGCGATGAAGACCTCGGCATGGCGGAGCACGGAAAGCCCGAAGGTCCCGACGACGTCGTGGAATTCGCGCGGCATGAGGTACTTGGCGTAGTAGTAGAAGAGCGGATGGATCATCGAAAGCAGCTCGATCATCTCGTAGGTCTCGCTGCACCGGTAGCGCGTCTTCTTCAGCCGGCGGTTGAACTCCCGCTGGAACAGCAGGAATCCGCCCATCTTTTCCATGTGGGTCATGTAGTCGGATGGCCTGATGAACACCAGGCTCAGTTCGCGTTCGAACCGCTGCAGAGGCTTCCCCTCGGACGTGCTGCCCGGCTCCACATCGACGGGGAACAGCATTTTCGCGTCGTGCAGCTGGGGGGATTTTGCCAGGCCCCAGAGGATCATGCCGGCGATCGTCGCGGGGCCGCGCATTTCCCGCTGATGCTTCTGGTTCAGGCGGCGGCGCATCTCCAGTAGGCCGTCGAACCGGAAGAACGCCCGGGCGCGGAAAAGCCCCTTGCGCGGCGTTTCCCGGATCTCGACCTCGGCGCCGGGGCTTCCGGGAGCGGGGAAACACATCCTGCCCGCCTCGCCCCATTCCGCTTTCAGTTCGCTCAGGACCTCCTGCATCGCCAGGCCGTCCACCGGGACGTGGTGGTACTGGATCCAGAGGTCCGCCTCGGAAAGATCGGGATGGATGCGCACGAAAACGTTCAGCAGCCCCCATCCCGGATGCCGGTACACGGTCACATCCGGCGTCTTCAGGCGTTCCGCCTGGATCGCGTCCGCGTCTCCGCCCTCCGGCAGCGGCAGAAACGTCACGCAGGAGGCGTTCATGATCCGCCGGAGCAGGCGCACGGCCTCCATGCGTTTGCCGAGGTTGGCGGCGTTCAGATACAGCACGCGCCGCTTGACTTTCCGGTACAGTTTCCGGGCGCGGACGGAATCGGCAAGCCCGGTCAGGCGGTTGTGCGTCCGCACGAAAAATGAGAGAAGAATCCGAATATCGCTGTCCGACAACACGTCGGACGGCGGATACCGCGGATCGAATGTCATCCGCGCATTTTCCAGTGTGCCGTCCGGGCGGAATTCCACTTCGAGCAGGTCGGTCTCCGTCAGGCGTTTGCGGTGCAGGCGGAACGTCTTCTGCATGATGGCCCAGTGCAGTTCCCCGTGCACCCGGAGGAATTCCCCGAATCTCGACAGGAAGCGTTCCCGCGCTTCCGCCATGGACCCGGGTTTCGCATCCTCGGGAAACGGCGTCACGCGGAAGATGCCGAGCATGAATTTGGAGATGTCGCCCTTCAGGAAGATCCCCGTTACCTTCCGCCAGCCGTTCTCGGTCGGTTTCGCTCCGAGCAGCTTGCACAGCTGAAGCAGCTTCAGAAAGATCAGGAAGCAGATCGCGTTGAACGACCATTCGTCGATCAGGCGCGTCATGTGAAACGACACCCAGCGCCGGATCCTCGATCCGCTGTCTTTCGTGTTTTCCGGTGCCGTTTTCATGCTGAAAGGGGTCTCCCGAAGCTGCCTGATTCTTCTTTCCGTATCTCCGCCGGGCGCAGTTCAAGCTGTCCGTCCGCGGGTCATTGTAGTATGATCGTATAAACATTAATATACTGCTTTTTTTTCTCAGTTCAAGTCTTCCACGCTTTTTTGCGACAGGATGCGAGGAAGAATCTCCGTTCGAATCCTGAAAACGGAAAAAGACGTATGTCATGCGTATCCCTCCTCTTTCGGAAAAAAAAGCCGGATTTCCCTTTTTTCCGTTCGCTTTTTTCAAACTCCGCGCTATATTAAGAATATCATAGCCGTTTGGAACCATCATTTCCGGTGACGCCCGTGAACCCGTCTTCTCCAGCAACCGACACATCGAAATCCTCTTCCCGTCCGGGACTTTCAAAAAAAGCGAAATTCTGGATCGGGCTTTCGCTCGCCGTGATCATTCCCGTGATCGCGGGCGTCCTCCTGTGGCTTGCCTACCTCGCACTCTTCCCGAACAACCCGCGCCTTGTCGTGAACAGCGTCCGGCTCGCCGGCAGTTCCGGCTACTGGAGCCCGGCGGACCCGGATGAACGCCGGGAGCGCATGGACCGCATCCTCGCCATTCTCCGCATCCATCCCGGCCGGACCCCGATGTTCTCGGGGGAAAAGGACTACGACCTCGCCGCGATGACCGCGAAGCTCCGTGCGGAGATTCCCGAGCTGGAACGCGCCGACGTCCGCCGCGTGCTCCCCGACCAACTCATTTTCGAGCTTCACGAACGCATCCCCGTCGCGAACCTCGGGACGAGCTTCTACCTCGACGGCGCGGGGACCGTGCTGGACAAGACCGCGTGCTACGACGTCGCCGCCTCGCTGCCCACGCTTTCCTGCAAGCCCGCCGCGGCCCGCGTCTCCAAAGACAATTCCCCCTTCAAACGCGGGGAAGTCCTGTCCGACGCATCCATCCGCACCACTCTGGAATTCATCCGGCTCATCCGCCTGGAATTCACCGACATCCGTCTCCTGACCGTCTATATCGACCAGGACAGCCTCCAGTGCCGTCTCCTCTACAAGAACTCGCCGCGCGTCTTCAACGTCCTGCTCCCGCTTCGCCTCGACGAAGTTCAGCTCCACGACGACATTTTCGGGCGTCTGCTCCCCAAGCTCGAATCCTCCATCCGGAACCGCGAGGAGGAGGACATCCTCGATCTCCGGTTCAAAGACCGCATCATCGCGAAAAAGAGTCTTTAACACCGCAAAGCGGTGCCGACACAGAGATCTCAGCTTCGCTCGCGACCCCCAACGCGGTCGCTGGGGACACTGAACTGGATCAGATGGAATCCGCATGCCAGGCTGGCGGACGGATTTTCCGCCTTGGCGCAGACTGTTTGCAGGATCGTGGCGGCGAGCGCATCCAGCCTCAAATTCAAATATGGAAACACCATGGAACGCTCGTTGAACGCCGTGCCGAAGAACGAGCATCGCGACGGCGGACGATATGCGCCGGACCGGATCTCGCCTGACAGGTAATCGGACAAATAGGGATCGTCGATCAGGATCGCGACGGACCGCGAATCCGGGACTGCGAAAGCCTGGACCGCTTCCGACAGGAAATCCGGGAACGTCTCCAGTTCGCCCTCGAAAAGCACCGTTTTCGTCGCGCAGCCCGGCACATATTCGTTCAGGACGGCCGGCACAAGGCGTCTGTACCACGGGAAGGCGGAATGCCGGGACGTCACGTGAACGGCTCCAGCGATGTTGCGGCGGGCAAGATGCAGAACACAATCGAGGTCGGCTTTCCGCGTGAACACGGAAACGGCGTCGCTTCCCGCCTGGTCGACGAGCAGATCGATGCGGGCGCCCCGTTTTGACGGGAAGGACCGTTCCTGTCCTCTTCCGAAACCGGAGGCGGCGGATGAAAACACGACCGCGACGTCTCCGGCGGAAAGTTTCGGGAAATCGGGATCGCCCGCATAGTCGATGTCCCGTTCGAGATACTCCATCTTCCGCCTCATCAGCAGATTCCGCACGCAGTAGACCAGATAGTCGTATTCCGGCGTTTCCGCAGTGTATGAATCCCGGAACAAGACCGGGCGGCATGTCGAAGATGACGCATCCTCGCCCGCGAAACACGCCGGGACCGAACGCTTGCCTTTCCGGCAGGCGATGACGCCGCGGCCCTCCAGCTCGTGCATGACCGCCCGCGCCGTACCGGGCGAAATATGGTACTCCCGCGCCAGTTCGTCCCGGCTGTAGAACGGTCCATCGCCCAGAAACTCTCCGGCGCGGAGTTTGCGCGTGATGATCTCAGCGATCGTCATGTATTTTGCATTGAAATAACGGCAAGCCATGGCTGCCACCCCCTCTGAATGATTGTGTGCTGGAAATGTTCCGTCGCATCCGGGGGAATGGCAACGGGGCAAAAGAACATCGGACAAGGTTACTATACTGATTTTCAATGGAGAATTCAAGGAAGAAGCAAAAAAACGGCAAAAGAAATGACTGAAGGAATCGACATTTGTAAGATGTTTTGAAATGTGCGGAAACAACAAAAAAACGAGGCAGATTTTTCTGTTATATTTCAGCCGCAAAAAACGCCCGTCCGGGGTATGCGAAGCTTTTTCCGTTTTTTTTTGACGATCAGTCTTTAAAAAACCGGTTTGAAATGCTATATTGAAACTCAGGAAGACGTCCGTATGCGGGCGGCCTTGAAATCCCGAGATTTTTCTCGCACCTGAAGCAAGTTCGACTCCCCATCCCACCAAGCCAGGAGAACCACATGAAAATCGCCGTCTGCGGAGCCGGAGCCGCCGGTTCCTATGCCGTGAAGCGCCTTCGCCTCAATCTCCCCGAAGCCGATATCCTGCTTTTCGACGCCGCTCCGGCCGGGTTCTATGCGAAAATGCGCCTCCCCGAGTACCTCGCCGGCACGCTCCCGCGCGAAAAGCTCATTCTCTCCTCGCCGGAACAGATGGCGGACTGGGGCGTGGAGCTCCACCTCGGCGAACCCGCGACGGCAATCGATCCCGCCGCCCACACGCTCACCACGGTCGCGGGAACGTATTCCTGGGACATCCTCGTGCTGGCAGTCGGGGCACACGCGTTCGTGCCGCCCGTGCCGGGGCTTGCAGGTCCGCGCGTCCATGTGCTGCGCGAACTCCCCGACGCCGACGCGCTCGTCGCGCTCTGCGAACCCGGACACGACGCCGCGGTCATCGGCGGCGGTCTGCTCGGACTGGAAGCCGCCGCCGCGCTCCGCAAACGCAGCCTCAACGTCTCCATCATCGAAACCGCGCCGCGTCTGCTCCCGCTTCAGATGAACGAGGAGGAATCCGCCGCGCTGCTCGCCAATTTCACGAATGCCGGGTACAAGGTCTTCACTGGAGCAGCCGTCGACCGTTTCGACAGCGCCGCCGCCCGGCTTTACCTCAAGGACGGCACGGAGATTCCCGCCTCGGTCGTGCTCGTTTCCGCCGGCATCCGCTCCAACCTCGAACTCGCGAAGAACGCCGGGCTCGCATGCAGCCGCGGCATCGTGGTGGATTCCGCGCTTCGCACCTCGGCGCCGGACATTTACGCGGTCGGCGACTGCGCCGAACTCGACGGCAAGGTCATCGGCCTCTGGCTCGCCTCGAAAGACCAGGGCGAGGCCGTCGCCGACATCATCGCCGGCAAGATCGACGCCATGCCGCCGAAGACCTACCGCCCCAAGCCGAAACTCCCTGCATTCTGAGCTCGACTTTCTCATTTTCCCCTCACTACGCACCCCGAACAGCCTTTTCTCCCCATGCCAGTTGAGATCGAACGCAAATTCCTCGTCAAGGACCTTTCCTGGAAAGAGTCCGCCACCTCGTTCAAGGACTTTCAGCAGGGGTATTTCCCCACGGGCGACGGCGTGACCGTACGCGCCCGCATCGCCGGCGACAAGGCACGCCTTACCATCAAGGGCCCCGTCACGGGCATCTCCCGCCCCGAATTCGAATACCCGATCCCCGTCGAGGACGCGATTGCGTTCCTCTCCGGCTTCTGCATCAGGCCCGTCATCCTCAAACGCCGCTGGTATGTCCCGTTCGGCGGGTTCAAATGGGAAGTTGACGAGTTCGCCGGGAAGAACGAGGGGCTGATCGTCGCCGAGATCGAGCTTGATACGCCCGACCGCGAATTCCCCGTCCCGCCGTGGCTCGGACGCGAAGTCTCCCACGAGTCCAGATTCCGCAATTCGCGCCTCGTGCGGCATCCGTACGCCGAGTGGACCGACGAGGAAAAACAGTGACCTGTATCAGGAAATCTCCTGAGCTTGATTGAACTCGACTCCGGCATCTTCACATGCCGGAGTTTTTTTCGTCCTCATTCGCGGGATTTTTGAGCACGTTTTCACTTTTTTTCAAAAATAATCGCGGTTTTCGTTTGACTTTTGTGTCATGGTGTATTATTTTAATAGTTCACTACTTGACAACAACACCATAACACAAGCCGAAAGGCCGCCATCATGAACGTTTCCGAACTTACCCTCAACTTCTCCTCCGGGGTGCCGATCTACAAGCAGATCGTCCAGATCCTCTCCGGGAAGATCCTGTCCGGGGCGCTCCCGCCGGGCGAGAAAGTCCCGTCGATCCGCGACGTGACCGCGGAACTGAACGTGAACCCGAACACCGTGGCGAAGGCGTACCGCGAACTCGAACTCGCCGGGCTCATCGAGACCCGCCGCGGCATGGGCTGTTTCGTCGCCGAGCGCGACGACGCCCGCCACGAGCTCACCGACGAGGAAAAACAGCGTCACCTGGATTCCCTCTTCGCCTCGCTGGTCACGTCCGCCGGGATGTTCGGCATCTCGGAGCAGGACGTCTCCGACTACCTGACCGCGAAACATGCCGCCAACGTGAAAAACAACAAATGAACGAAAGGTCTCCTTCCATGACTACTTCAAATACCATTGACATCGGCGACGCGCCCGCGTCCGTAAAATCCGAATCCTCTTTCGCCTCCGTTGGCAGGATGCTGAAAAACGCTGTCCTGATCTCCGTCCGGGACTCCGTGCTGCTGAAGCTCGCCATCGTCTTCGTCGTCGTCATCGCTCTGTTCTACGCCTTATTTTTCATTGGTTGTGTGATCTATCCGCATCTAATCGGACATCCGTGCCATACGCAGGAGGAATACCATGCCTTTTACCAGGGGTTGTTCGGCAGAAACTACTTTACAGTGGGAATGCTTATGGCCTGCATGTATGTGTTCCAAGCCATCGTCACGTTCATCATGAATTTCCTGATGCTGGCGATGGATAGCGAGATCATCCGCGTGTGGAATGGTCAGAAAGCCGACTTCATGCGTGGCTGGCGGACGGCCGTAAAGCACATCGGCGCGATCGCCGCATGGTCCGTCCTCATTGCCCCGATCAACGGCATGTGGATTGTCTCCATGTGCATCGTGATCCCGCTCCTGACGCGCGACGACTCCCGGAATCCTTTCAAGATGATCTGGCGTTCGGTCCTGCTCCTGCTGAAGATCTGGAAGGAATTCCTGCTGGGCATCGTCGGGATGCTGGTCATCCTGTACTGGATCACCTGCACGGTCATCGGTTCCGGCGTGATTTTCAATTCTATTGCTTCGCAGTGCCCGCCGGCTCTGGCCTGGTTCCTGCTTGCGGTCGGCGCGAGTTTCCTGCTTGTTGCGTTCTGCTTCGCCATACTCTGCTGCAACGCCTATCTGTGCGGCCAGTACATCAAGGCGAGCGAGGGCGTGGAGCCGAACCCGGAAGCCGTTCCCGCCGAACTTGCCTGAACAAAATCAAATTTCATAAATTGGAAAGGTAACCGACATGGAAAAGAAAAACATCGTCATCGTCGCAGCTTGCGGAATCATCCTCGCCGCGTTTCTCACGATCGCCACCGTCAAGATCATGCAGAATCGTCAGCCGGAACCGCCCGCCGTTGCGGAAGTCTCGGAGGAGGCCGAACAGCCGGAGGAAAAACCCGCAGTCGAACGGCGGCACGGCCCGAAGGTGAAGAAGAAAGTCGACATCGCCTCCACGTTCTCCGACTGGGGCGGGACCGGGCAGGACAAGGCACAGGACGGCGAACAGCACAAGGAACTTCACGAGCAGACGCCGGAAGAAGCCGTGGAATCCCTGTGGCAGGGACTTGACACCTATCGCGAGCTGTCGGACGAGGACAAGGGCAAAGCAAAAATCGCGCTCGGCATCGTGAACCTCATCATCAATGGCATCGGCGCCAACGCGGGAGCATTCGTCCAGAACCTGAACGACCAGCAGCGAGCCGAAACCATTGAGCACGCACGCATCTCCATCGAAAACATCAACGCCATGGAGGCGGAGGTCGCTCCCGACATGACCGATGATGAACGTGAAGTGATCGGCGGCACGCTTCAGGCAATCAGAAACCTGAACGTGAACCTGCTGAATGCCATTCAGTAAAAACCGCAGGACAGAAAAAAGCACACAAAAGACCGGAACAAACAGACACGAACGACTTTTTTTCAAAAAAAAACGTCATTTCTATTTGACATTATGCGAAAAACGTGGTTTAGTAGTGTGTTAAGCCATAATTGAACCTAACGGAAAAGGAATCCGCTCATGAACAAAAAAGATATCATCCTGCCCGTCGCTCTCGTCCTCGCCGCCCTCATCGCCGTCGGCGGTTTCATCGCCCTCAAGCATCACAAGGACAAGGTCGCGCCCACGCCTGCGCCGGTCGCCGTCGTGGAACCCGTCGAGGAAGAGCCCGTGGAGGAGCCCGAGCAGCAGCCGCGCCGCCGTCAGCGTCGCGACGTCAACTCCAGCATCAACCGCATGATGCCGGTGCAGGGCGATCAGATTCAGGGCATGCCCTCCCGCGAGGAAGCCGTCGGCGCCGCAAGGGACATCCTCACTTCCTATCGCGAAGCCACCCCGCAGGAAAAACAGCAGATGGCCATGGTCATGAATATTGCGGCGTACATGGTCAACGGCATCGCGCAGAACGCCAACCAGTTCATTCAGCGGATGACCCCGGAACAGCGCGACCAGCTTCTTCAGGCCGCGGGCGGCTCGCTGGACCTCCTCGACGCCATTCAGGAGGAAATGATGTACGACGTGACGGATGAGGAGATCCAGGTGTTCGGCGGCGTCTTCCAGTCCATGCGCAACCTCAACGAATCACTCATGAATTCCGCGCTCTTCTGAGCCGGCTCTCACCTCGCCCGTTTTCCTCTGTCCCGGACGGCGTTCCGTCCCATGCCGGAACGATAGGGAAGCGGGTTTGTTTTCCGCCTCAAACTGAAAGGCATGTTTGACATGGAAAAAAAGAAATTATCCCTGGGCAGGAGGATCCTGCGTGCATTCCTCTGGGGCATCGCCATCATCTGCGTCCTCTTCGTCTCCGGATGCGGCCTCACGGCCCTGCTGCTCCATCGCAGCCTTGACCGGGGCGGCTATCTGGTATCGTGGGACAACGACGAGGGACGCGTCCTGAGCGGGCTTTCCTATGGCGAAGGCGAGGCGAACAAGTACGACCTGTACCTCCACAAGAGCATCAAGCCGGAGTCGGAGGCTCCGCTCCTGCTGCTGGTCCACGGCGGAGCCTGGATGAGCGGGAACCGTTCCGACATGGCGTATGCGTGCAAGTATTACGGCAAAAAAGGCTGCATCACTGCCACCATGGATTACTCCCTGGTCTCCGAAGACCATCCCGAAGTCACGATCAAGACCATGGTCGACGAGATCGCCGCCTGCACGGCCGCGCTCAAAAAACAGCTGGAAAAAGAGGGGTATCACATTTCCGGGCTTGCGGTCGGTGGGACCTCGGCGGGCGGGCATCTGGCAATGCTGTTCGCTTATTCCCGCGCCGGAGATTCCGCGATCCCGATCGCGTTCGTGTTCGAGAAAGTCGGCCCGGTTTCGGTCGGCAAGGAGTTCTGGGGCGCAAAGACCGCCGCGGCGCTGATCGGGTACGGGGCGCGGGTGAAGGTCGACCCGGCACACCTCGACGCGCCGGAAACGGTCGAAGCCGCGAACAGCCTGTCCCCGCTTCATTTCATCGGCGATGACACTCCGCCGACCATCTTCGCCTACGGCGGCAAGGACGACCTGGTCAAGCCGGTCCACCGCGACAGTCTCGCCAAGGCGCTGGAGGAGCATCACATCGCGAACGTCCGCATCGATTTCCCGAACTCGAATCATGCGCTGTGGAGCGATCCCGACTGCACGGAGAAGTTCCGCGAGGCCGTGCTGGATTACTGCACGAAATACCTGAAACTTCCTTCAGCCTCCCCGTCCGCGACACAGTCGGAAAACTGATTATCACTGCTTGCTGTGTGCCCGAGCGCAGCCGGGCACTGATGCCGTGGATGGCTTGCCTTCCCGGCATTATTTTCTTTTAAAGATTAAAACAAATATTCGGGGAAATCAGTACTTTTTTATCGAATGGGGCTTGCTTTTATTATAAGGACGGGTTATATTACGGAACGATTGATTCGACATCCCTTTTCACAACCTATAAACCATATCCCTAACTCTACTTGGAGGCTCATTCAAAAATGGGTGAAATGCACTGTGTGAACGGAGTTTGCGAGATCTCCTCCCGCAAATCCTCCCAGATGGAGGCGCTCGACGCCTACATCAAGAGTCTGCCCCTGGCGGACAACCCCACCCGTAAGCGCGGATTCCTGATCCAGACGCTTCACAAAGCTCAATCCCTCTTCGGCTATCTGCCGGTGGAAGTCCAGTCGTTCGTCGCAGAACGCCTCGGCATCTCCCTCGCGGAAGTCTACGGCGTGATCAGCTTCTACAGCTTCTTCACGGACAAGCCGATCGGCCGCTACGCCATCAACGTCTGCACCGGCACCGCCTGCTTCGTCAAGGGCGCGGCCCAGGTCGTCGACGAACTCAAGCGCAAGCTCGGCGTCTCCGAAGGCGAGACTACGCCCGACGGAAAGTATTTCCTCGGCGTCCTCCGCTGCCTCGGCGCGTGCAGCATGGCTCCCGTCGTCATGGTCAATGGCAAGGTCTACGGCCACATGACCGCGGAAAAGGTCCAGGGCCTCCTGGACGACTGCAAAGACTGATCGACAAACACCGACAAAATGGAGAAGTACACAATGAGAATTGAGTCTCCCGAGGCGCTCGCACAGTATGCAGCCGCCCTCAAGGCGCGCAAGCACGCGCCCATCAAACTGCTCGTTTCCATGGGAACCTGCGGCATCGCCGCCGGTACCGGCGAAGTCCTGAAGGCCATCAACGATTACATCGCCGAAAACAAGCTCGACGAAGCCTTCGACGTGGTCGAAGTCGGCTGCATGGGCCTCTGCTACGCCGAACCCGTCATCATGCTCACCAACGACGACGGCAAGCGCATCATCTACGGCGACGTGACCCCGCACCAGGTCCCCGCCATCATGCAGGCCGGCCTCGACGCTCCCGCCACCGGCACCCACACCATCGACCGCTGCTGGTACTATCCCGAAGACGAACAGCCCGCCGAAGGCGAACTTCAGGCGCGCATCGTGCTCCGCAACACCGGCCGCATCAATCCCGAGGACATCGACCAGTACGTCGCCGAAGGCGGCTACTCCGCCCTCGCGAAGGTCGTCACCTCCATGAAGCCGCAGGAAGTCATCGACGTGATCTCCGCCTCCAACCTCCGCGGCCGCGGCGGCGCGGGCTTCCCCACCGGCAAGAAATGGTCTTTCGCGGCCGCCCAGCCCGAAGGCGAAAAGTTCATCATCTGCAACGCCGACGAAGGCGACCCGGGCGCGTTCATGGACCGCGCCGTGC
>JAEEQO010000232.1 GCA_016285335.1 Victivallales bacterium
ACTCGAACTGCGCGGTTTTGATGTTGGCTGCGGCCGCGTCGGTCGCAATGGCGTCCTCGGCGTCGTCGAACACGTCGTCCGCGGGAGTGCGGAAAAGCCCGCACGCCGACAGGAACACGCCGACAGTTACAGCCGCTGCCGCAAGCACGGTGCGGCAAATCTGATGTTTCATTGTCTGCTCCTGGTTTGCAGTTTGTTCCGGGCCGGTATCCGCTGCTGTTCGGCGGAAGCCCGTGCCGGATGATTCAATCGTTACCATAAATTAAGCCGTGATTTTGCTTTTGTCAAGCTTCGAAGATGAGAAAAACATGTTTTTTTCTATGATTCTGAAAACTGCTTTGGGATGCCCGACCACCGGACAGCGACTCTAAACTGTCATTGTTTTTTTTCGGAGTCAGACTTGACATCCGCTTAATGCCTGTTATAGTATCCATAAACAGTTATTTGTTACATCAACGAAAACAGTTCCGTCCCAGGGGGACGGGGCGACGGACCCGAACGAGCAATCACCTTCCCATGCGAGCAAACGGACATGACAACGGACACGGACCCGAAAATAAACTGGCAGCGGATTCTCCTCTGGGGATCCGTTCTGCTGCTCATCATCCTTCTCCCGTTTTTGATCGACGAGTCCGTCCGCTTCTACACCTATCTCAATACAAAAACATTTGAATCCGTGTCGTTTATCAGGATCGGACCCGTCACGTTCCGGCAAAAGGACGATCCTGCGACGTTTCTGGACGATTGCCGGACACAGGGCTGGCTGCGGCCCGGGGAAACGGTGCAGCAGGAACGCCTCCCGGAATACTGGATTTGCACTTACATGCAATCCTACACCCTTCTGGGCAGCCCGATCTTCCACGAGGTCAGAGGCGGCAAATACCCGACGAAACTGCGATTCTTCCTTATGGAGCATTGTCAGGAGATGATGGACCCGGACTACAAGGAGACCGAAGAGGAATTCTCCGCCCGGTTTACCGATTTTATCCTGTCCCTGAATGAGGATGAAAAGTTCAAAGGGGCCCTGCTCCCCGCCGACACCGACCTCCTCGCCCGGTCGCACTGATTCTCTTCCAATTCAAAACAACAAATCAAGCCATAGAAAAACCCGGGATGGATTTGGGGTCCATTCCGGGTGATTTTTTGCTCGTGCGGCGCATGAAATCAGGTTCTCATCCTGATAACATGCGCTTTATTCGGGGCGGCTCGTTTTACGGAGACGCCCCGTATTACGCCGCATCAGAATTTTTTGCGCTTCTCGTACTTGGTGTGGAGGAGCTGGTGCGCCAGATGGCTGCCGGGCTCGCCGAGGTATTCCTCGTAAAGCTTCTGGATGGATTTGTTCTGGTGGGACTTGCGGATCGGGTGATTCAGGTCGTCCTGATAGAGCGCTTCCATACGCTTCTTGAGGATGTCGGTGTTGCCGTGGTGGTAGGGCTGGCCGCCGCCGTCGATGCAGCCGCCGGGGCACGCCATGATCTCAATGGCATGATACTGGGCTTCGCCGGCTTTGATCTTTTCGAGGAGCTTGCGGGCGTTGCCGAGGCCGGAGCAGATCGCGGCTTTCAGCTTGATGCCGCCGACGTCGACTTCGGCTTCCTTGATGCCTTCGAGGCCGCGGACCGGCGTGTAGTCGATCTCCTGGATGTCCTTGCCGGAGAGGATGTCGGCCGCGGTACGGAGCGCGGCTTCGAGCACGCCGCCGGAGGTGCCGAAGATGGTGGCGGCGCCGGTGCCTTCGCCGAGCGGGGAATCGTACTCGGAATCCTCGAGCTTGTCGAACTGGATGCCGGCTTCGTGGCACATTTCGGCGAGTTCACGGGTGGTGAGCACGATCTCGACGTCGCGGACGCCGTTGCGGGTGAACTCGGGACGCGCGGCCTCGTACTTCTTGGCGAGGCAGGGCATGACGGAGACGACGATGAGGTCTTCCGGCTTGATGCCGGTCTTCTCGCAGTAGTAGCTCTTCGCGATCGCGCCGAACATCTGCTGCGGGGACTTCGCCGTGGAGGGCATGTAGGTGAGCTCGGGGAACTGGTGTTCGAGGAACTTGACCCAGCCGGGGCAGCAGCTGGTGAGGATCGGGAGATTCTCGTTCTTCCTGATGCGCTCGATGAGCTCGGTGCCTTCTTCCATGATGGTGAGGTCGGCGGAGAAGTTGGTGTCGAAGACCTTGTCCGCGCCGAGCATCTTCAGGGCGGTGACCATCTTGCCGGTGCTGATGGAGCCGGGCTCCATGCCGAAGGCTTCGCCGATGGCGACGCGGACGGCCGGGGCGGTCTGGAAGACGACGGTCTTGGTCTTGTCGTTGAGGGCGCGCCAGACGTCGTACTTGTAGTTGATCTCGGTGAGGGCGCCGACGGGGCATGCCTGGACGCACTGGCCGCAGAAGACGCACTGGGTGTCGGCGAGCTTCTTGAGGCCGGCGGGCGCGACGACGGCGTTAAAGCCGCGGCCGACGCCGGAGAGGACGCCGACGGTCTGGATGTTGTTGCAGGCGTTTTCGCAGCGGCGGCACATGATGCACTTGTCGAGGTCGCGGCGGATGGCGGAGCTGCTTTCGTCCAGCTCGTACGTGGACTGTTCGCCCTTGTACTGGAGGTCATGGACGCCGAGTTCCTGCGCGATCTTCTGGAGTTCGCAGTTCAGGTTCTTCGGGCAGGTGAGGCAATCCTTCGGGTGATCCGAAAGGAGCAGGTCGAGGATGGCGCGGCGCGCGTTGATGGCGCGGAGCGTGTTGGTGTGGACGACCATGCCTTCCATGACGGGCGTGCAGCAGGCGGGCGCCAGGTTCGGGCGCTTTTCGACCTCGACGACGCAGATACGGCAGGAACCGCATCTGTGCTCGACGTGGAACGCATCCATCTTGAAATGGCAGAGAGTCGGGATTTTGATATCGAGTTTTTCCGCGGCCTCGAGGATGGTGGAACCCGCCTCGACGGCAACGGCTTTATCGTTGATGGTAAGATTGACAGTGCTCATAGTAGTGTTATGCTCCTCTCGGTCAGATCTTGGCGATGGCGTGGAACTTGCAGGCGTTGAAGCAGGCGCCGCACTTGATGCACTTGGCCTGGTTGACGACATGTTTCATCTTCTTCTCGCCCGAAATGGCTCCGACCGGGCAGCGCTTGGCGCAGAGGCCGCAGCCGACGCACTTGTCGGTCACGTTGAACTGGATGAGGGCGGCGCAGACGCCGGCGGGGCAGCGGTGATCCTTCACGTGCGCGAGATATTCGTCTTCGAAGTTCGCGAGCGTGGAGAGGACCGGGTTCGGGGCCGTCTGGCCGAGGCCGCAGAGGGCGGTGTCCTTGATGGTGGCGGAGAGCGTTTTGAGCTTCTCGAAGATCTCCATGGTGCCTTCGCCCGCGGTGATCTTGTTCAGGAGCTCGAGCATGCGGCGGTTGCCGACGCGGCACGGGGTACACTTGCCGCAGGATTCGTCCGCGGTGAAGTCGAGGAAGAACTTCGCGATGTTGACCATGCAGTCGTCTTCGTCCATGACGATCATACCGCCGGATCCCATCATGGAGCCGATGGATTTGAGGGCTTCGTAGTCGATCGGGAGGTCGATGTTCTTCGTGGTGATGCAGCCG
>JAEEQO010000033.1 GCA_016285335.1 Victivallales bacterium
TATACCACTATGGTAAGGGAAATGTCGCCATGCTTAGCGCCTCCTATTCCCAGAAGGGCATGAGTCTGCTGCTGCAGGCCAAGCGCAGTGAAAACATGTCTTTCCGTAGCCGTCGCACGATGAGCGGAACCTCGAGTTTCATCAACCATCTGCCGCCGTTCACCCATGACCAGACTTACGCCTTGCCCGCCCAGTATCCCTATGCCACACAATTTGATGGCGAATGGGCATTTCAGGCCGAGGCAGGTTATACCTTCAAGAAGCAGACGCCCCTTGGCGGCAAGTATGGCACCAAGGTCAAGGTCAACTTCTCTCATGTGCGCGGTCTGGACCAGGGAGAACTCAAGAATCCCTTCCATCCCGATATTCCCATGGGTAGCGATGGTTACAAGACTTCCTTCTTCAAGATGGGAGAGACCTATTATCAGGACATCGATGTGCAGATTGACAAGCGATTCACTCGCGACTTCTCGCTCGTGTTCATGTACATGAATCAGCGATATAACATGACTGTGGTCGAGGGACACGGCGGCATGATTACCAGCAACATCCTGGTGGCTGACGGTAAGTACAAGTTCTCGCCCAAGTTGACTTTGCGTTGTGAGTTGCAGTATCAGTTCTGTAAAGGCGATGAGGGCGATTGGGCGTTTGGTCTGGCTGAACTCTCATGGGCTCCTCACTGGATGTTCACCGTGAATGACATGTGGAATTGCGGAGAAACCAAGATTCACTACTATCAGGCACTGGTGACCTATAGCTTGAAGTCTCACCGCATCCAAGCGGGCTACGGCCGCACCAATGCCGGTTACAACTGCTCGGGTGGCGTGTGTCGTTGGGTGCCTGCTACTCGCGGCTTCACATTCTCCTATAATTACACCTTCTAAGAGTAATGACGATGAAGAAAACAGTATATATCATATTGGCCTGTGTGGCGCTGATGATGATCTCCTGTGATGAGGTCTCGCGAGACGACCGTCTTACTTATGTCGAGCCGCCTGAGGCGGGACGAGCCGTGCTCATTGAGGACTATACTGGGCAGTATTGTGTGAACTGTCCTCGTGCTACAGAAGAAATAGAACGCTTGGTGGAACAGTATGGTGACTCGGTTGTGATAGCGGTTGCCATTCACTCGGGGCCATTCTCTAAAAAGGGTGAGCCATCGCCACTTTATACCGAGACGGGAGATATGTATTTCAATACGTGGGGCCTTCAAGCTCAGCCCATTGGGTTGGTGGACAGAATGTTCGACTCTATGCCCCTTAGTTTTACTGATTGGGCAGGCGGTGTAAACTATGAACTCTCAGAATCCTCCTTTGCCAAGGCTCCTGTGTCTTTTATCACCAATCCGGTGTATGATACCAAAACACGCCAAGTTTCAATTGAGGTGCAGACCATCGGCTTGGATTCACAGGCTGTCAGTGGCAAACTGCAAGTGTGGCTGGTCGAGGATAGCATTGATAGCTTCCAGATGATGCCCAATGGCACGACACAAGAGCATTATAACCATATGCACGTCTTCCGTGCAAGTGTGAACGATCCTTGGGGAGATGCGTTAACCGTAAACCACGGCGAGGTAGTGATCAAGGATTATGAATTAAAGTTGGATCCCGCATGGGTGCCCGAGCATTGCGCTATCGTTACTTTCCTGTATGACGAAAACGGAGTGCGGCAAGTGGCAAAAAATAAATTGACTATCTAACCTAAACCCAGATATTACAATTATGAAGAAATTTCTTACTTTATTATTGTTTGGCTTGTCACTGTTGGCGATGCCATTGCAAGCCCAGGACATTGACAACAGTTTTGTCTTTGTTGACGAGGATGGCGAAATCATCGCCGATGGCGCGACCGTTGTTCGCAACACTGTCGAGCAGTATGACGAGGGTACCGAGGTGATTTACTCGGGCATCTCGGTGTTGAATGTGTCAGCGCCTGCTAGCCAGAGCCTCAAGATGCATTATTCCATCAAGCAGATCGATAATGGCTCATATCAAATCTGTTTCCCGATTACTTGTAACACAAGGACCGAGGTGGGCGATTTTGTGACTTCCGATGGTACCTTGATGTCTGACCTCCAGGATATACAGAGCGAATGGTTCCCCACGGCCGACGGCACCTGCATCGTTGAACTCCGAATCGAACTCGTCACTAAATCTGGTTTCCCGCCCACGGTGTCTCATCAGGCTTGGGGACGCAGCATGACCTTGAAGTTTGTCAAGGGCGGAGCACCTGAGCCCATCAAGGGTGATGTGAACGGTGATGGCGAAGTCGGCATTAGCGACGTTAACGCCTTGGTTGACATGATTCTCTCAGGTGCCGATTTCGTGGCTTCGGCCGATGTGGACAAGGATGGTGAAATCGGCATCAGCGACGTGAATGCTGTCATCGATATCATTCTCTCTGGTAATTAATTTAATAATGAGTTTTACTATTATTTATTAACAATAAAAACTTTAACTTTATGAAGAAAAAATCTTTCTCGGTCTCGGTCGGCTCGATCATGATCGCCTCCGGGACGATGAGCGGGAAGTAGATCGTGGGCGGGTGGAATCCGCGGTCGATCAGGCCCTTCGCAATGTCGAGCGTATGAACGCCGTTCGCGTCGAGCTGGCGTTTGCCGGAGAGCACGCATTCGTGCATGCAGGGGCGCTTGTACTTGCGGTCGTAGTACGCGTCCAGCTGCGACGCCACGTAGTTCGCGTTCAGCACGGCGTTTTCGCTGACGCGCTTGAGCCCTTCGCGGCCGAGCGTGAGCAGGTAGGCGTAGGCGCGGAGAATCACGCCGAAATTGCCGTAGAACGGCGCGATGTAGCCGATGGATTCCGGATAGTTGTACTCCAGGCAGCAGATGCCGTCCGACCGCCGGATCACGCGGGACGTGGGCAGGTACGGGACGAGCGCGATGGAGACGCCGACCGGGCCGGAGCCGGGGCCGCCGCCGCCGTGCGGAGTGGAGAAGGTCTTGTGCAGGTTCACGTGCATCACGTCGAACCCGACGTCGCCGGGGCGGACGCGTCCGACGATGGCGTTGAAGTTCGCGCCGTCGCAGTAGCACAGGCCGCCCGCCTGATGGACGAGCTTGCAGATCTCGGACACGTTCGGGTCGAACAGGCCGAGGGTGTTCGGACAGGTCAGCATGATGCCCGCCACTTCGGGCGAAAGCATCGCCTTCAGGGCGTCCAGATCCACGTTGCCGTCCGCGTCGCTGGGCACGACCTTCGTCGTGAATCCCGCCACGGTCGCGCTCGCGGGGTTCGTGCCGTGCGCGGCGTCCGGGATCAGCATGTACTTGCGGGCGGTGTCGCGGCGGGCGCGGTGGTAGGCGGCGATCAGCATGCAGCCGGTGAGTTCGCCGTGCGCGCCCGCCATGGGCTGCATGGTCATCTGGGAGAATCCGAGGAGTTCGGCGAGCATGCGTTCCGTTTCGTGGAGCACGATCAGCGCGCCCTGGACCAGCACGCCTCCGCGCCGGAGCTGAGGCAGCAGCGGATGCAGGTCGGCGAATCCCGCCAGACGCACCACTTTCTCGTGGAACTTCGGATTGTATTTCATGGTGCAGGACCCGAGCGGATAGAAATTGGTGTCCACGCTCATGTTCATCCGGCTGAGCCCGGTGAAATGCCGCACGACTTCGAGTTCGGAGGCTTCCGGCAGGCCCGCGGGTTCGGCGCGGCGGAGAGACGCTGGCACGGCGGAGGCGGCGGGCACGTCGCATTTCGGGAGAACGACGCCGGACCGTCCGGCGCGGCCGATTTCATAGATCAGCTTCATAACAGTGCCTCCATCGCGTTTGCAAGCGCCTTGATCTCCTCGCGGGTGCGCTTTTCGGTCACGGCCACGAGGATCTGGTTCTTGCGTTCGGGGTAGTAGCGGCCGAGCGGGAATCCGGCGGCGAAGCCCTTGTCGATGAGCTTGCCGACCAGTTCCGCGCCGTCCAGCGGCGTTTCGATCACGAATTCGTTGAAAAACGCGCCGGACCCGACGGGTGTCACGCCGGGGATCGCGAGGAGCTGTTCGCGGGCGTAGACGGCCTTCGACATGCAGAGTTCGCCGACCTGCCTGACCCCTTCCTTTCCGCAGAGGGAAAGGTAGATGAGCGCGTTCAGCGCGCACAGGCTCTCGTTGGAACAGATGTTGCTGGTGGCGTGCTCGCGGCGGATGTGCTGTTCGCGGGTCTGAAGCGTCAGCACGTAGCCGGTCTTGCCGTTCAGGTCGACCGTGCGGCCGACGATGCGGCCGGGCATCTTCCGCATGTATTTCGCCTTTACCGCCATGAATCCGAGGTACGGGCCGCCGAAGCTCAGCGGGATGCCGAGGCTCTGGCCCTCGCCCGTCACGATGTCGAATCCCATTTCGCCGGGCGTCTTCAGGCAGCCGAGCGCGACCGGGTACGCCGAGCAGACGGCGAGCGCGCCTTTCGTCTGCGCCGCGGCCACGACTCCGGTCAGGTCTTCGACCTCGCCGAAGAAGTTCGGGTACTGCACGATCACGCACGCGGTCCTGTCGGTCACGGCGGCGATGACGGAATCCAGCGCGGAATCCGTGCCATTTCCGTCCGGGATCTCGATGCGCTCCAGGTCCAGGTTCCGGCAGTAGCATTCGATCATGCAGCGGAAGATGGGCGAGACGGCGGCGGAGATCACGACCTGGCGGCGGCCGGTGATGTGCGCGGCCATCATCATGGCCTCGAAGAGCGCGGTGCCGCCGTCGTACAGGCTGGCGTTGGAGACCTCCATGCCGGTCAGGCGGCAGATGGCGGTCTGGTATTCGTAGATCGCCTGAAGCGTGCCCTGCGACGCTTCGGGCTGGTACGGCGTGTACGCGGTGTAGAATTCGCCGCGCGCGGCGATGGCGTCGGCGGCCGCGGGGATGATGTGGTCGTAGTAGCCGCCGCCCACGAAGTTGATGAGGTGCGTGGCGTTCTTTTCGGCGAGGCCGGAAAGGTACGACATGACCTCGAATTCGGATTTGCCTTCGGGGATGCCGTCGAGCTTCGGCGCGGGGAACTTCACTCCGGCCTGCTCCCACATATCCTCGATCGAGGCAAATCCGGCCGCGGCGAGCATTTCCCGCCGGTCGGCGTCGGTGTTCGGGATGTAAGGCATGGCGTTATTGCCTTTCGGATGGTAAACGGATGGAAGGAAATCGGCTTAGAGCGTTTCGATGAACTTGGCGTAGGCGGCGGCGTCCATGAGGCCGTTCAGCGCATCCGCCTTCACGCCGTCGATCTTGCAGATCCAGGCGTTTTCCGGGTCGGCGTTGAGCGCGCCGGGATCGGCTTCGAGGTCGGCGTTGCCTTCGCTGACGGTGCCCGCGACGGGGGAGTAGACGTCGGACACGGCTTTCACGGATTCGACCGTGCAGAGCACGTCGCCGGCGGCGACGACCTTGCCGGGGGCGGGGATTTCGACGTAGGTGATGTCGCCGAGGGAATCCGCGGCGTACTTGGAGATGCCGAGCGTGGCGACGGCGCCGTCGAGTTCGATCCATTCATGCGATTCGGAATAGTATTTCGCCATGGTTGCCTCCTGTTGGAACGTGTTTGGTATGGTGAAAAATGCTTTGAAGAAATGTCAGGATTTCGGGTTGGCTGTGCCGTGCGTCCAGAACGGCAGCGGCGCGAGTTTCGCCTTCACGACGGCACGGTGCAGCTCCACGTCGAACACGGCGTCCTCGGGGACCACCGCCGACGCGTCCAGATATGCCATCGCCACGGCGCAGCCGAGCGACGGTGCGAACGTGCCGGACGTGATCGTGCCGACCTGTTTGCCGTCAAGCAGAAGCGGCGTGCCGGTATGGGCGGCGCGACGGCCTTCGAGCACGATGCCGCGCAGGTGTTTTTTCGGCGGATTGGCTCGAAGCGCTTTTGACCCCACGAACATGCGATCCGACTTGTCGAGCTTCAGGAGCGCGCCGAATCCGGCTTCGACCGGCGTGGTCGATTCGTCCATTTCGTCGCCGTACAGCGGATAGCCCATCTCCAGCCGGAGCGTGTCGCGCGCGCCGAGTCCGGCGGGTTTCACGCCCGGACACGCCAGGAGTTTCCGCCACACTTCGACCGCGTGCGCGGCGTCGAAATACAGCTCGAAACCGAGCTCGCCGGTGTAGCCCGTGCGGCTGATGAGCATGTCGAGTCCGAAAAGATTGAACTTCGCCCAGTGATAATACTTCGGAAGCGCGGCGGCGTCCAGGCCGAGCGAGGTTAGGACCGAAATGGAATCCGGTCCTTGAAGGTCGAATTTTGCCGTGGTCTCGGAGAGGTTGTCGAGCCGCACCGAAGCGGGAAGGCGTTTGCGGAGTTCGATGAAATCGACTTCGATCCGTGCCGCGTTCACCACGATGAAGAAATCCTCCGCGCCCATCCGGTACACGATCAGGTCGTCGATCACGCCGCCCGCCTCGTTCAGCAGGAAATTGTAGCGGCATACGCCGTCCTTCTGGTCCGCCACGGACCGCGCCAGCGCGGCGTCGAGCGCTTCGGCCGCGCCCGCACCGGCGGCCTTGAATTCGCCCATGTGGCAGATGTCGAACAGCGAGACGTGTTCCCGCGTGTATTTGTGTTCGGCGAGGATGCCTTCCTTGTACTGGACCGGCATGTACCATCCGGCGAACGGGACCATGCGCGCGCCGATCGCGACGTGTTCGTCGGCAAGCGGGGTCTTCAGAAGAGTTTCGTCCATGGGAAAAAGCCTTTCTGTGCCGGAAGCCGGGATCAGGAAACAGACGGCGCGGCAAAATAGGGATTTTGTGAAGAAAAAATCTTTACAGATTAATATAATCTTGGAACGCATTTAATTCAAGACCGGAGCGCCGGAAACAGGTTATTTTTCCGAAGTGCGGTTTTCCCTTGCAGGGACGGTCCGGGCAGCAGATGCCGGAACGCTTTGACGCCCCCTGCCCCGTCAGCGGGAGAAACGGACCGAAAACCGTAAAAAAAGCGAAGCTCCGCACTTGCAATCGCGCGCGTTCCATGATATAGTATAGGATAATCGAACGAGAGGAGAGAAACGACATGCCGAGTTACACCAGCAAAGGCATTAACGGCGACGTCCTGCTTGCCAAAGCCATGCCGGAAGCCGAATACATGTACGGCTGCACGCCCACCTCCATCGCCATGATCCTGGGGTATTACGACCTTTACGGCTACCGCGGGACCGACCTTTCCGACATCGTCGAGGGCGACGTGGACCTGAAAGAACGCGCGCTGGACGGCAACGCCTACAACATGAACGCGTTCGACACCGTGCTGGGGCGCCTGACCGCGTCGGAGGAATACGTCTACAGGTTCCATTCCCGCGACGGCGTGGATACGACGCCAAAGCAGGAGCTCTCCCATACGTTCAAGTCCGGCACTTCGACGCTCGACATGTCCGTGTGGAACTGTCTGGCTGACTACCTCGGCACCGGGCAGTACTGGCGCGGCAACGCCAACCTCTCCACCACGGTCACATACTGCTCGCTCGAACAGCTTTACACCTACGACCACACCGTCTCGATCACGGACGGCTCGACCACGAAGAACGTCCGCTACATCGACACTTCCATGCTGTACGGACTCGACCTCTACGTCCAGTCGCGCGGGTACTCGATGGACTTCGAGATCACCGGCACGTACATGGCGGACGTCGCGAACGGAGATTTCACGTTCGCCGACTACATGCACGAGATCGATTCCGGCCGCCCCGTCCTGATCTCCATTCAGGGACACTCCATGGTCGGCTACGGCTACAATGCCACAACGAGGGAGATCATCTTCGACGACTGCTACAAATCCGGCCAGCGCATGGCGTGGGACGGCACCTACCTGTTCGGCGACACCGAACGTCCGCTCCAGTCCTTCACCGTGATCGGCATCAACGTGACCGGGGACGTGGACCTCGCGATCGAAAAAGCGCCGGGCGCGTCGGAACAGGTCGTCGTGGCGGGGGCCGCGGGCGCGACGGCCACCCCCGACTACTGTTTCGAGGGGACGCCCATCTATTTGAACTATTTTTTTTCCAATCCCGGCACCAAGGACAGCAACGCGTTTTCCGTTTCGGTCCGAATCGACGGCGGGCTCGTGAGCTCCGCCGCGACCGATCCCCTGCCCTCGAAGACCTCCCGCACGGTCACGGACCTTCCGCTCGGGGAACTCTCCGCCGGATTGCACAACGTCCGGGTCATCCTCGATGAATCCAACGAGATCCAGGAGCTGACCGGGTCCAACAACGCCGCCGGGGCAGACATCCTCATCCTCAAGGCCGGCACGGCCGTCGTCACCGGTTCGCGGACGGTCGAAAGCGGCGAATCGCTCGTCGATGTTTACATTCCCGGCGGCGCGACCGTGTCGCTGAACGGAGGCGACATGGACGGCGCGGTCCTGCGCGGCAAGGTCACAGGCAGTTCGACCGACGGCACGGTGTATTTCGCGCGTGCCAGCGCGAGCATAACCCAAGGCGGACAGGCGTCCGGGACCGCCGTTTACGGTTACGGCGAACTTTCCGCGGCGTCCGGCGGGATCATGCTCGACACGCTCGTCGGTGCCAACGGGTCCGCGTTCGTCCGCAAGGACGGCACGGCGTCGGACACGGTCGTCGAATCCGGAGGCCGGCTCGCGGTCAGCTCCGGCGGGACGCACACCGGACGGCTCCGCCTCGAACAGGGCGCGTCCGTCTCGCTCTACACAGGATCGACTCTGGATTTCGACATCACGAATGTTTCGCCGAAGGCGGACGCCCTCGTGAACGACTATTCGCTCATCAAAGGCGCGCCGTCCTTTTCGCTGACCGTCTCCGCGACGCAGGCGGTCGGCGTTTACAGGCTCGCGGACGGAGCGGAGACCTTCTATCAGTCCATCAAGGTCGTGAATACCGCGGGCGAGGAGCTCGGGACGCTCGAAACCGGGCAGACCGTCTCCATCGGCGGCGTCGACTATGCGCTGAACCTGACCGGCGGCGCGCTGTCTGTCACGGTCGGCCACCCGGAGCCGGACCCCGAACCGGACCCCGGACCGATGGTCCCGGAAGTGTTTTATGTCGGCGACTTCGCCGGAACGGGCAAAGCCCAGCTGGCGGCGGAAGGCGGCGGAAGAGTCATTATTTATGCAGATGGCACAGCATGGGGCGTAGGATTGAAGGTGGAGAACGGCTGGAGCATCGCCGGGGCCGGCGACTTCAACGGCGACGGCAGGACCGATCTCCTGCGCATCCATGATGCCTCCGGGCTGCTCGTCGAAGAGCTTTCCAACGGCGACGGCACGTTCGCGGCGAATGTGCTGGAAATGAAGAAGTCCGCGTGGAACATCCTCGGCACGGGCGATTTCAACGGCAACGGCGCGGACGACGTGCTGGAGGCGAACCCGGCGGGCGTGACCGCAAGCGTCGGGCTGCTCGCGTACCGCGACGGCGGGACCTCGGCACGCGACCTTTTCGCCGGGTACACCAACGCGTGGGAACTCGCCGCGACCGGCGATTTCAACGGCGACGGCACGGACGATATGCTGTGGCGGACAGGCGTCAGCGACGGCGAAGGGACGGACAGCTACGGCTACCTCACATGGCTTTCGGGGCTCCCGGCAGAATCGAACTGGCAGCGCATCGGCGTCATCGCGCGGGACGAATGGACGTTCCTCGGCGCGGGCGACTTCAACGGCGACGGCACGGACGACATGGCGATGGTCGACAGCGCGGGCGTCGTGAATATCTGGGAATACGAAAACGGCGGCCTGAAGGTCTATTCCGAGGCCGAGATCGAGGCGGGGAAAACCGCCCGGACGCAGCTCACGGAAACCGTGTCAGACGAGCTGACCTTCGCGGGAATCGGCGACTTCAACGGCGACGGCACGGACGATCTCGCGTGGTACGACGCCACCACAGGTGTCGCCGAGTTCTGGCAGATCGACGACAAACAGTTCGTCGCCCGGTACGAGATCGCGGTCATCGGCTGACCGCCGAAACAAACGCCATCAGGCAAGACTGCCGACGGCGAACCAGCCGGAGTTTTGTTCATCCTGCACGATTTGCCCGAGGGCGAGCGCGGCTGACGCAACCATGTTTTCAGGTGTTCCGGCGGTGTATCCCGGCATGTCGAGCGCGAGGGCGTCCGAGGCGTCGGCGATTTCCTTGATCGGAGCATCCGGCAGACCGGAACAATCCGCCGTGTTGAGCTCGACGTTGTAGTAGGCACAGCCGCCTTTCGATGCGTTCGTGGACTGCACCGCGATGTAATACACGTCCGCCTGAAGCGAAAGCGCCTTGGTCGTGGCGGCGTATTCGGTCGAGTTTTTCGGCTTTTTGAGTTCGGTCGTCTGAAGCGCCTTTACCGTGTATTTCGTGTTGCCTTTCTTGTCGACGCCCTCGGCAAAACTGTAAATGATGAATTTCGCCTTGTCCGTCGCGGTGACGCTGAAGCTCACCGTCGCGTCATTATCGAGCACGATCTGCGCATAGTCGGCAGCGTCGCCGTACCCGGCGAAATTCCGGTATTCGACTGTCTTCCCATCCACTGTGACCTCGCGGGAGACCGTCCCCTCCGCATCCAGCAGGATTTCCTTCGTATCGGACGTAAGGACCACGGCGTTGAACGTTTCCCGGTCCGGGTTCGCAGTCGCGGTCTTCTTGTCGTACAGCCAGTTGTTCCGCCCTTTGTCGACGTCGGTGTAGAAGACGCTGTTCGCCGCATCGAGCGTCACGGTGTAGGACGCGTTTCCGCCCTTCGCCGCATTCGTGGACTCCATGGAGATGTAGTATTCGCCCTCGTCCAGCAGCAGCGCCTTCGTCGTCGCCGCATATTCCCCGGTCTTTTTGACCTTCGCAAGCTTTTTCCCCCGCAGGGACTTCAGCGACCAGGACACTTCGCCCTGCTTATTGATCTTGTCATCGAGCCTCCACACGGTGAACTTCGTCTTGTCGTCCGCACTGAGCAGGAAACTCAATTTCGCCGCGCTTTCGATCGTGATCTTCACGTAGTCGACGGCGTCGCAGAAGCCCACCCAGTCTTCGAGCACGCATCCGGTGTTCGCGTCCAGGAAGCCCGCGTCGCCGACCGCGCCGTCTGCGCCGGAGGTCTTCACGTCGGTCCAGTCGTCACCGTTGAATCCCTCCGTGTAGAAGATGCTGCCGGATGGATTGAACGAAACGGAGTAGTCCGCGCTGCCGCCCTTCGACGCGTTCGTGGACTGCATGGAGAAATAGTATCTGGCGGTTTCATCGCCAACGTCGACGGGGAGCAGCAGCCCCTTGGTATCGACGGGCTTGCCCGCCTTGATCGTCGTCGTCTGAAGTTTTTTGAGGCTGTAGGTTGTGTTACCGTCCTTATCGGTCTTTTCCTTCAGCTTGTAGACCGTAAACTTCGCCGCGCCCGTGGAGGTCACGGTAAAACTCACTTTCGCCGGGTCCTCGATCCAGAAAAGCCGGTAGTCGATCCGGTCGCCCAGCCCGACCCATTCGTCCGTGACGAGCTCCGTCGTTTCCGCGTCGACGGCTCCCGCGGACACCACGCCGCCCCCGGGGCCGGCCTCCACCATGTCTTCCCAGTCGTCGAGGTTGTTTCCCTTCAGATACCCCGTGCCGGAGAAAGACAATGCGTAGTCGGAATCGCCGTGCGATTCGGCGTTCACGGTGCGCACGGAGATGTAGTAGGTCCCGCTTTCGAGCGGCACGTTCGAGAGCTTGCCGGTCGACGACGTAACGGTGACCGTCTTCACCGTCTGGAGCTTGTTTTTCGAAGTCAGGGAGTAGAGCGTGAGTTCCAGGTTGTTGGTCGCTCCGGTCAGCGAGAAGGTGTATTTGCCGGCGTGTTCGAGCGTGACTTCCCGGAAATCGACCGTGTCGCAGTAGCCGACGTATTCGCCGGTCGCAAGCACGGTTTCCGCGACAAACCCTTCGGAGTCGTACATCGCGGTGAACTTCGTCCAGGTCTCCGCGTTCGCTTTCTTCCATGTGTTGTCGGCGCCGGTCACGGCTCCGTCGTATACCTTCACGGTCTTCGATGTCGACATCGCCCGGCCGCTGCCGGAGGAGTAGACCCGGAC
Source organism: Victivallales bacterium (assembly GCA_016285335.1). The sequence continues at coordinate 12,011 of JAEEQO010000033.1, forward strand.
CGTGATGGTGTTCGAACCGAGCGACAGCGATGACGCGCTGAAGGTGCAGGAGAGCGTGCGCGAGCTTCCGGCGGACACCGATTCCACGCTTGCGGACCCGAGCTGCCGCCGCCCGTTGTAAAAACTCGCCGTGACCTGGTTCGACTTCTTCTTGCCCGAATTGGAGACGGTGACGCTCAGCGTCACGTCGTCGTCCCGGTTGACCGCGCTCGCCTTGAACGAAGCACTCTGGATCGACAGGCTCGGCGCCACGTTCGGCGAGACGCCGGTGAAGATGGTGCAGATGCCGTAATTGTCGTTCAGTTCCTCCCGCGAAATCCACTTGTTGCCGCCTGCGCCCCAGCCGAAGTTCACGTGAAACTCGTCCTTGGAGCTGTTGTATCCGTCGATGACGACCGCGTGGTCCTCCTCCCCGTAGCTTTTGCCGCTGCCGTAGTACAGCGTGGCGAGGACGGGGCGTCCGGCGAGCAGTTCCTTGATCAGCAGATTGTACCCGCTGTCCGTGAGGCCGCCGTAGTTTTCCTTGAAATACTGCGAGCCTTTTTTGTCGCACCAGTATTCGGTGATGCCGCTGCCGAACCCGGCGCGCGTGAGCAGCGAGATCAGATACGGGGTGGCAGTGGACGTGGAGGAGTAGGACGCCTCCTGCACGACGCCGGCGGCGAAACACAGCGCGGCGATGCTGTCCGCGTTGCCCACCGTGAAGTTCGCCAGAAGTTTGTTCGTCTCGGAGAATGACAGGTATCCGTACTGCTTGGCGGTCGCGGACTTTTCGTCGATCGTGATGCCGTTTTCCGTGTAGGCGTCCGAGCTTTCGAGCGTCAGGGACAGGTCCAGCTTGCCCTGTTCGATCCAGTAGTAGATGACCTGGGCCTCCGCGATGTTCGTGCAGCCCGCCACGCTCCGTTTCTTCGTAGAGGGGTCGACGGGGCAGTATTTGTTGTACGGGTCCTGCTGGTTCCAGTTCGTGGAGAGCATGTAGGTCTTCGCGGCGTAGGCTTTCAGCCCCGCCGAACCGTCGACCTGTGCCGCGCTGCCCGTCAGTATGTCGGTCATCTGCGTGGAGACGGAGATGATCTGGTCCGTGGAATATGTACTGTCCAGCAGCACGAACGCGTTGTCGTCGCTGCGCTTGTTCAGCGTATCGCAGGTTTCCGACACGGCGAAAAACTCGCCGTAACGGCTGAAAGAATCGCACTGGCCGTAGTAAAGGGTCGAGTACGAACCGCCCGGCTTCGACGTCGTGAACACGATGCCTGCCGAAGAATACTTTTCGTTCAGGCCGGACAGGATCGCTTTTTTCTGGGCTTCGGAGAATCCCGGATCGCGGACGGTGACGGAGAACGACGTCTTCATGTCCTGATTGTTGTACCGGGTGCGTTCCCCGTCGAAATCCAGATAGACATATTGAACGGATCCTGTATCCGAACTGCTCAATGTGTCGTTTCCAGCCATGGTCGTTCTCTCCGGTTGTGCCATTACTATAATCCTTGTAATATAGCAGACATAGCCGGAATGTCAAGCGGGGGAACCATCTTTGTTCGGGTTTCCCCGCCGATTCGGAGCGATTGCTGTCTGGCACGGGATGAGGGAACCGTTTTGCCCCCTGCCCCGCGCGCCGGAAGATCGTTCAGTTCGCGCCGCGCGGCTGGACGGCCGGGGCGGGCTGTTTGCGTGAAATGATGTTGACCGGGCAGCCGCATTGATCGAAGACAGACTTGATCTCTTCGAGGCGTTCCAGTGTCGGGATCTCGATCCAGTCCTCGGTGCCGGGGCGGTCCAGCGAATTGATCTGCACCTGGTCGGGCGAGATCTCGCGCAGGCACTTCACGAAACGTTCCAGCGAAGCCGGGGAATCGTTCACGCCGGGGACGATGAAGACCTCCAGCCACATTTCCACCTTGTTGACCGCGCGGAACGACTTCAGGGCGGTCATGAGGGAATCAAAGGTGACTCCGGGCGCCGGGCGGTTCACGCGCACGAATTCCTCCTCGCACGAGGCATCCAGCGACGGCATGATGAGGTCGATGCCCTCCAGTTCCTTCTGAAGGCCGGAGTCGCCGAGCAGCGTGGCGTTCGTGATGAGGCAGATTTTGACCTCGGGGCGTTTCGCCTTCACGGCGCGGATGATGCGTCCGATCCCGGTGTGGAGCGTGGGCTCGCCGACGCCGGAGAACGTCACGTAGTCGATCTTCTCGTGTTTGTCGAAAAAGGCGTCGAGTTCTGCCAGGACGCGTTCCACCGGGTAGAAGTCGCCGCGCTCCATGGTCAGGTTCGTGGTCGCGCCGCATTCGCAGTAGACGCAGTCCAGCGAACAGGTCTTGAACGGCAGGAGATCGACGCCGAGCGAGACGCCGAGCCTGCGGGAAATGATCGGTCCGAATACGCTTTTCATTTTCTGTGTCATAGCTGAAACTCCTTCCGGGATTCACCCGAAAAACATGATTTTCACCGCGATGCCGAGCAGGACGAGCCCGCCCAGAACCGTGCTCCTGTTGCCGAAGCGGTTGCCGAACATGCGGCCGCAGACGCAGCCCGCCGCGGAGATCGCCGCCGTGACCGCGCCGATGACCAGCACGTCCCCGGCGATATTCGCGCGGCCGAGGCAGGCGTAGGAAACGCCGACCAGCAGCGCGTCGACGCTCGTGGCGAACGACAGCACGACCAGGCGGCGGAGCGAACACACGCCGATCTTCTTCGCCGGGTCCTCTTCCTTCGAAAAGCCTTCGCGGAGCATCTGCGCCCCCACGAATGCCAGCAGAACGCCCGCGGCGATCCTTCCGAGCTTCTGTGCGAGCCCGCCGAACAGGCCGCTCCCGAACCACCCGATCGTCGGCATCATCGCCTGAAACACGCCGAACGACGCGGCGATCAGGACGATCCGGTCCCAGGTGAGGAGACCGCGGCCGGAGACTTCCGTGTTCGAACAGCTGCAGGAACGCCCGCGCGGGTGGCAGAGGGAACAGACGGGGGACGAATGATCCGAGGATGATCGCGTTTTCGGGCAGGACCAGCCGATGGCCCCGAGCGTGAGCGAGACGGCAAGCGCATCCATCGCGAGACCCACTCCCATGAATACCGCTTCCAGAATGTTCACCGCGTCACCCCGCTGACAATGGACGGAAAGCCCGCTTTCAAGTTCAGAATCCGGCTTTGTATCCGGAAAAAAGGCAAAAAAAATGGTACGCCCTCGGGGACTCGAACCCCGGACCCAATGATTAAGAGTCATTTGCTCTAGCCGACTGAGCTAAGGGCGCACAAAAATCAAGTATGGTATTTAATATAGGCCGTTTTGCCGGAAAGTCAAGCCGATTTCCGCAAAAAAGCTCAAAAAAGTTTGTCCGGGACCGCGATCGTCCGCCGCCGGGAAAAAGAAACCCGCCGGAGGCTGGATTCCGGCGGGCCGAGGTCGTTGCTTGTTTCGGACCGGATTCAGGACTCCCCGGAATCCGGTCCGTGTTTTCTGCTTACGCGAGCGTGGTCCAGCTGGCGTTCATGACACTGCCGAGCTTGTCGTCGAGCGCGTCGGTCACCGCGGAGGAGATCGCGGAGGACGTTTCGGCGAACTGGCCGAGACTCAGGTCGTCCGAGATCGCGAGCGCGTCGGACGTCTCCGGCATGGAGAGGTCGGGCAGCGCATCCGCGTTCTTGGTCTCGAGAGCTTCGCTGCGGAGGATCAGCGCGTAGTTGGCGTTGCCGCCCTTCTTCGCGTTCGTGGACTTGACGATGATGATGTAATCGCCGGCGCCGAGGTTCTTCCCATTCTTCGACGAACCGTTCAGGGTTACGGAATTGAACTCGTAGGAGTATCCGGTGGTCAGCGGATCGACGGCTTTGAGTTTGGTGGAGCTGATGATCGACTTCGTCTTGTAGCCGCTCTTGCCGGATCTGATGACCTGGGAGAGCGTGAAGGTGACCTCGTCCGTGGACCGGATGCTGATCTGGTTGATCGGCGTGTCGGCGGGGATCGTGAACCCGAGGGTGTCGACCGCGTCGCCGTAGCCGACCCAGCCTGTGTAGCCTTTCAGCCCGTTGTCGAACGAGGAATCTTTGGCCCACTGTTCGATGTCGATGATCTCGACGGTGCCGCCGCGCATCCCTTTGGTCTTGATCTGGAGGCCGCTGTTGTCCACGCCGTCCGGGTCCTTATGGATCGGAAGCTGCGCGCTGCCGTCGCTGTCGATGTCGATGGTGTAGGAAGCGTCTCCGCCCTTCTTCGCGTTCGTGGATTCCACGCAGAGGCAGTACGTGACGCCGGTTTCGGCTTTGAGGAAGATGGAACCGGTGGAGGCGGTGCCGTAGAAGTCGGTATCTCCGTATTTGTTCGAGATCGTCGCGACGTTCTTCGAGAATGCCGAGAAGGTGGCTTTGCCCTTGCTGTTCTTCCTTACCTCGTAGACCGTGAGTTTCACGGAATCTGTCGCCGAGATCGTGAAGTTCAGCTTCGTTGGCCCGGCGAGCAGGAAGTGCTTGTAGTCGACGTCGTCGCCGAAGCCGACCCAGTCTTCCTCGATCCTGTTGCCGAATGTGCTGTCCGAAAGCAGGCCGAGTGAGCCGACGTCGAGCAGCGAGCCGTCCTTCCTGAACTGTTCGCCGTTGTCCTTCGTGTTGGCGTTCAGGAAGATCTTGCCGCTGAGGTCGACGGCGTAGTCGGCGCTGCCGGACTTGCCGGCGTAGGATTTCTTCACGCCGATGTAGTACGTGCCCGCCTTGAGCAGAACGTCACTCGTCGTGAGCGCCCAGCTGTAGCCGTTGACGAACGCGTATTCATTCTCGTCGATCTTGGCGCCTTTTCTCAAAGTCGTCACCTTCACCAGGCTTTTCAGCTTGTAGTTGCCGGCTATTCCGGCAAGCGAAGAGAGGCTGAAGCTCACGGCATCCGTGGCGGTGGTCGCGAACCGCAGCTTCGCGTTATGATCGAGATTGAACTTGAAGTAGTCGACGTCGTCGCCGGTGCCGATCCAGTCGAGGACGAGGGCTCCGTCATTGAAGCCTTCGAATTCCGTGTAGCGGTCTTCCAGTTTTCCGACGTTGCCGACATGTCCCTGAGCGCCGTTCGCCTTCATGTCGGTCCAGTCGTCTTCGTTGTTCGCCTGGAAAGCGATCATGCCGGCGACGTCCACGGTGTAATACGCCCCCGGTTCGCCGGGCGTCTTGGTGGTGACAGCGCCCACGCACAGGTAATACGTGCCGGCATCGAACGCGATCTCGCTGGTCGTGAGGGCATACTCGTAACCTTCGGCGACCGTGTATTTATTCCCGTCGATCTTGCCGCCCTGCGTGAGCGACTTCTGAGAGAAGAGTTCCGTCAGTTTCCAGGTCTTGCCTTCCTTGAGCGAGTAGACGCCGAACGATGCGGCTCCCGTTGCCGCGATCGCGAAACTCAGGTTCGCAGCATGTTCGAGCGTGAACTGGAAGTAGTCGACATTGTCGCCGGGGCCGACCCAGTCGAGGATGAGAATATTCTTATCAAAACCGGTCGCCACGTCGTAATGATTTTCCAGAGCGCCGAGTTTGCGGACCTTGCCGCCCGGGCCGTTCGTCTTCATGTCGGTCCAGTCGTCGGAGTTGTCGGCTGCCGGATACATCACGGAATTATCCACGTCGAGCGAAATATTGTAGTACGTGGGGCCGTTCTTCTTGGGCGTCGCCCCTGCCACCGAAAGGTAGTATTCGCTGACTCCGTCTTCCGTCCTTTCAAGCAGGATCTGCGCCGTCTTGGAGTCGCCGGCCTTGAGGAAAGTATACCCCTGAACCTTCTTGAAGAGGGTCGTGCCGTCCTCCTTCACGGTATAGTGCCAGAGCCTCAGATTCAGGGCGTTGTTCGTGCTGACCGAGAAGCACACATAGCCCGGAGAGGACATTTCGATCTTCACGAAGTCGGTGTCGTACACGGTCTTTCCATTTTCCGTGCGCGTCCCGCCGGCGGCGTTCTGCGTGCCGTTCGCGAAGCTGGATCCGGCTTCGTCGAACAGGATGCTGCCGGAGACTCCGAATGACGTCACGTTCCGGTACAGTTTGGTAAGATCATAGGAATTGACCGCGCCCGCGGCCTCGGTAAGGGCTTTTGCCTTCGTGTCGTACACGGCATCGTTCCAGCCGTCGTCCGCCGGATTAAGGTCGGGTTCGGCCGTAACGATGTTCGCGACCTCGTAGACGGCGGAATCGGACTCATTGCCGGCGGCGTCGATGCCGCGGAAGAAGACATAGCCGTTCTTTTCGAACGTGATGCCGTCTTCGGGATAGTCGGACCAGGCATCGCCGTCGTAGGAATACTGGCGCTGCACGGAATCGTTGCTGAAGGTGGCGGTCACGGTCACGATGCCGTCGGTGTCTTCCGTGACATCAGCGGACGCGCGCGGGGCTTCCGGCGCGACCTTATCGATGTTCGACACAACG
>JAEEQO010000233.1 GCA_016285335.1 Victivallales bacterium
TATTCGCGGAAATCCTCGGCATACTTCGAGAGCTGGGGACTGTTGATGAGGGTCACGACAAGCCTGTCCTCGCCTTCCTCGCTGCGGAGTTTGCTCCAGGGGACTTTCTGGATGATGCTTGCCTTTTCGTTCGGCACTTTCAGGCGGAACGTGGATTCGGAGATGTCGTCCAGGACGCTGTCGGGATAGGAGTTCGGGAAGAGCTTCATGCCGCGCAGGACGTTTTCGTTGTCGGCGAGATAGGGCAGGAGGGACTGCTGGCTCAGGACCAGGAATTTCCGGATGCCGATGCAGTTTTTCCGGGGGACATCGTCGGTGAAATCCTTGTCCGCGAGGAGGTCGTTCAGCAGACGCATCGCGTCGGCGCGATCCGATTCGTCGTTGAGCGTGTCCGGCAGGCTGTCCAGCAGGAGCAGGTAATTCAGGAGCAGCTTGGAATCCCTGCCCGGTTCGGCGGCGTCATCCTTTTCCGTCTTCCCGGGTTCCGTCTTTTCCGGCTCGGTCCTGCCGCCGGAAACATCCGTCTTCGCGCCCGTAGTCTGAGACTGAGACGCCGCCGACGCCGTCCCGGACGAAACCGTCCCGCCGAGAGAGCTGGAAAGCTGGAGATCGGTGAGTTTTTTGAGGTATTCCTCGACCTTTTTCTGCTGGTCCGGCTGAAGGATGGGGTCGGTCAGGGCGGCGTTGAGTTTTTTCAGTTCGGCGAGCCTTGCCTGGACGGACAGGATCATGGCGTCGAGCTGATCGAAATCGAGCTTGCCGAGTTTTTCCGCGTCGAACGCCTCCGCCTCGTCCATCAGGGCGTTCCGCAGGATCAGGGCGTTGCTCTGGGCCGCCTCGGCGTCCCGTGCGGCCTTCATCGCGGCAAGCATTTTGACGGCCTCGTCGGGCGCCATGGCACCGGCGTCCGAGACAAACTGTTCGACCTGCTTCAGGTCGGGACCGGATTTGCCCGCCTCGTCCAGCAGCATCCTCCAGCGGGCGAGGTAGAACGCCTCGTCGCGTGCCGGTGCGGGTTTTGCGGGTATGCCCGACGCCGGGGCGCCGGAAACGGACGGTTTGCGGGGCAGGGCAGGGGCATCGGGATCTTCCTGCGTTCCGCCATGCCTCAGCGTGACGGCTGCGACGATGGCGGCGATCACCGCCAGCGCGACCACGACCGCGACGACGGCGGAGGTCTTTGCGGAAGGTTTCCGCGAGGCGGGATTCCGTTTCGACCGGCTGGTTTTCTTCTTTTCCGGCACGGATGCCGCATCGAGGTCCTGACGGATCGCCTTCAGCTCGTCGATGACGTCGTTCCAGGTGGCGGGGCGGTCCTCGGGATCCTTTTCCATCAGGGCGTCGACGAGGTCGGAGAGACGGCGCGGGATGTTCGGATTGAGCTCGGAAAGGGGTGTCTGCACCTCGGTAAGCTGCATGGAGCAGACCTTCATGGGGTCCGTGTCGATGAAGGGCTCGTGTCCGATGAGGATGTGGTAGGCAGTGGCGCCGAAGGAGTACATGTCGGACTTGAAGCCGGGGACGGATTTGTCGTCCCGGATGATCTCCGGCGGGGCGTAGGCGGGCGTGGCGCGGATGTCCTCGTCTGCCAGTTCGGGGTCTTTTGCGCGGCGGGCGAGCCCGAAGTCCGCGAGCTTGACCTTGCCGTTCAGGCGCATGATGATGTTTTCGGGCTTGATGTCGCCGTGGCTGAGCTGGTTCCGGTTCCAGGCGTATGCCAGCGCATTCGCGACTGCCAGGAAGACGTCCAGCGCCTGCGGGATGTTCAGGGGACCGACGTTGTTCAGCACCAGGTCCAGGTTTTCCCCGGTCACTTTCTCCATCACGAAATAATAGATGCCGTCGTCGGTCACGCCCGCGTCGTAGGCCTGCACCACGTTCGGGTGCGACAGGCTGGCGGCCGCCCGCGCTTCGCGGAAGAAGCGTTCCACGTACACTTCGTCGCTGGCGCTGTCGTCGGAGAGGATCTTGATGGCGACTTCGCGGTCGAGGTTGGTCTGCCTCGCCTGATACACGATCCCCATGGCGCCGCGTCCGAGTTCCTCCTCGATCTTGAATCCCGCCACGACTTCGCCCGGCTTCAGGTCGCGCCGGAGCGGGATGACGCTTCCGCATTTTTTGCAGAGATGCGTCACGGTCCCGTCGCCGTGTTTTTGCGACGTGGTCGCTTCGAGCTGTTGGCATTTTGGGCAGAAAAGCATGGAAACATCATCCTTCGGGCCGGGACCGCCGGACGGAAAACGCACGTCACGGAAACGGGGGAGGCCCGTGGCATAAACTTAAGTTTAAACTCTAATATAGACCGCTCCGCACGAAACTTCAACCTCGAATATGTTTTTTTCCTTAGATTTCGGCGGTTTTTCCGGGATCCGGTGCTTGTTTTTTGCCGGGGACGGGTCTATATTACTTTTCCGGCATGTGTTTCCCACGCACAGGCCGGACACGTTCCCAACAACCTCTTTTTCCCGAACCATGTTTCAATTCGTTCCGCAAAAACTGAAATACCCGACCGCGCCGCGTCCCGTCGGAACGCCCCCGGCTCCTTCGGATCTTTTGAAATCCGGCAGATTCTTTTATTTCGCATCCACGCATATCGATCACGGCGGCTGTTCGTACTACCGCATCCTGTTCATTTCCCAGCTGCTTTCCCAGCTCGATGGCCAGTCGTCTTTCATGGACAGCCGTATTCTGTTCAGCCATCAGGCTTTGTTCCCGCTGCTTACTTCGTTCCGGCTTCAGCGGTCGTGTTCCGTCAGGGACCTCAGATGGTTCCGCGAGCTGCTTCTGCCGGCGAAACGGCGGTTCGGATTTCCCTTGATCTACGAGATCGACGACATCCTGGTCCGCGACGATATCCCGGTTTACAACTGCTACCGCGATATTTTCAGGGAAGGCGCGGAGTCGATCCCCATCTACATGGACGGAAGCGACGCCGTCACGGTCACCTGCGCCCCGCTGGCGGATTACTACAGCACGAAATTCGGTCTCCCGCGCGACAAATTCCACGTGATCCCGAACTATCTGCCCCGCTACTTTTTCGATTCCTATAACGAGGCCGCCATCCTGGACCGCATCCGTTCGCAGAAGACGAGGAAACCGCGCATCTGCTTCTCCTGCGGCATGTCGCATTTCGACATGAACCGGACCGGAGCGGGCGACGATTTTTCCGGCATCCTGGACTGGATCGCGGAGAACCGGAAAAAGTACGAGTTCGTCTTCCACGGCGGCTTCCCTCCGCTGCTCGAAAAGTACGCCGACGATTTCACCCGCATCCCCGTCGGGCCGTTCCTGGACTATCCGCGCGTCCGCCGGTCCATCCGCGCCGACCTTTTCATCCAGCCGCTCAGACGTTCCATGTTCAACGAGTGCAAGAGCCCGATCAAGCTGCTGGAATCGTGGGCCGAGGGCACGCCGGCATTCGTGCAGGACCTCGGCAGCTACATGCGGATCGCCCCGGAGGCGTGTTTCGATACGCCCGAAACGCTCGACCGCATGGTGAACGGGCTGTTCGCCGACCCGGACGCCCAGCTTCAGCTCATCCGCCGCAATTACGCCCGCATGGACGAGTTCTGGCTCGACGATC
>JAEEQO010000034.1 GCA_016285335.1 Victivallales bacterium
TGCGGACGGAGAGGAGGGTCTGCTGGTATTCGTGGACGAGGCCGACGATGTGGACCAGCGGGCCGGTGACGCGCCCGGAGAGCATCTGGAAGGCGATGAGCTTGCCGACGGTCAGCGTGCCGTCGAAGACCGCGAGCGCGCCGATCCAGATGATGGCGATGAACATGAGCTTTTCGATGAGGCCGGAGAGCGTCTTGGCGGTGATGGAGATCTGCGCCACGCGGAAGTAGCGCGTGATCGCGAACGCCGCCGTGTCGTTCCACTTGCGCTGCTGCGTGGGCTCGAGCGCGAGGGACTTCACGGTGCGGATGCCGTGGATGGTCTCGACGAGCATCGCCTGGCGCTTGCCTTCCGCCATATACAGTTCTTCGAGGCGGTGCTGGAACGGCTTGATGAGGACCGCGATGACCACTGCCATCATGAAGGTGAAGAGCAGCACGACGCCGGTCAGGACCGGGCTGTAGATGAAGAGGAACGGCAGGAAGACCAGCAGCGAGAGGAGTTCCAGCGCGGTGTAGAACAGGCTGCCGGACAGGAACGAACGGATGCGCTCGGTCTGCTGCATGTGCTTGATGAGCACGCCGGACGAGATGCGTTCGTAGAAGTCGACCGGGAGGCTGAGCAGACGCGCGAACGTCTTCACGGCCAGGCGGATGTCGATGCGGTTCGTGGCGAAGAGCAGAAAGTACTTTTCAAGGTACTCCAGGATGGCGTTGATGCAGAGCATGATGGTCACGCCGATGCCGATGGTCTTCAGCGTGATGATGCCCTCGTTCACGAGCACCTTGTCCACGACGATCTGGAAGAACAGCGGGACGACCAGGCCGATGGCGCTGATCGCCAGGATGGCGATGGCGACCTGAAGCAGGAGCGTCCTCTGGCGGAAGAATTCCGGGATGAACCAGCGGAGGCCGAACTTCTGGTTTTCGTCGACGATGGAGTAGTGCTTCTTCACGAGGACCACGCGGCCGGTGTACTTCTCCTCCCATTCGTCCTCGTTCACGAAGACGATGGTCGGGCGGTGCCCGTCGGCCGCGTAGGGATCCCAGACGGCGACCTGCTGCACGCGCTTCGGCTCTTCCGGGGCGGGCTCCTGTTCCTTCTGTTCCTCGGGCTCGGGATCGGCGCCGGGGACGACCTCGTCGGACTGCTTGATGAGGGATTCGGTCGTGAGTTTCGGCTGGTTGTCTTCCGCTTCGGGATGGGCGACGCTTTCCGGGACCTCGCGGACGCCGCAGAGGACCACGAAACGGCCGTCCTTCTTGATCGCCATGCAGGGGAACGCGGCTCCGATGTCCTTGAGCTTGCCCCACTTGACGCGGATTTCCTTCGTCTTGTATTCCAGGTCGTCGGCGATCTTGCCGATGAGGCGGATGGAGGGCTCGTCCTCGGAGATCGCGTACTCGTGCATCAGGCGGCCGACATCGGTGTCGTCGCCGTAGTGCTTCACGATGGAGGCGAGGCAGTAGAGCGAGGTCTGCTTGCCGTCGACCGAGCAGCCGCGCATTTCCATGCGGATGAAGACGGCCTTGCCGGACCAGGATTTCAGAAGCTGTTCCTTCTGGAGGAAGAGCATCTTGCCCTGCACCTTGGTGAGGGGATCGAATACGGCGTAGCGTTCCTGCTGGACGCCGCCCTGAAGGAGCTTGCGGATGCCCAGATAGAGCACCCAGTTGCCGTTGTTGAGCTGAAGGAAGATGGGAGCGCCGAAGAAAGAGGCGAGTTCCTCGATGGTGACGTCGCCGCGGCTTTCAGGCGCAAGCCGTAACTTGTTTGCGAGCTTCAGACAGAGTTCCAGGGAGTCCTCGACGCTTTCGAGCGGAGCCAGGAAGGCGTTCAAGTCGCCTGCCTGGGGCATCATCTTGATGATTTCCTGGAAACACAGCAGAAGGGAGTTTCTGTTGTTTGGATTTTGGCTCATGAGTTTTCCATATTGTGTTTAGTACGTACAAAAAAATGGCTCCGAATGGCCTCTAATATAGCATCATTATGCGGGCTTGTCAAGGCGGCGGAAAGAAAGAAAATCCATAATTCTTTAAAAAGACGCTTCGACCGGAGAAAAGACGGGGATAAAGAACGCTCCTCCGAACGGGTGCCGGAGGAGCGGAAAAAGGAAATGACCGGGAAATGAGGAGGGTCAGATCGGCTTCACCGTGAAGATCTCGGCTTCAAGGCCGGTCGTGACCACGGGGTCGCCTTTGGCAAGCGCGACGTCCGAACGCGCCGTGATCTCGCGCGTGGAGTCGCCGAGGTCGAGCACGACTTTGCCGCGTCCGCCCGCCGGAATGGCGAGGTACACGGTGCCCTTCTTGCCGACGAGCGAGGCGTTCGCGCGGGTGCCGTTCTGCTGAAGCTTCAGGATGGACATGATGAGGTAGGCGGTGATCGCCATGGTCACGAGGCCGCACCCGACGGCGACGGCAAGGCCGACCCAGCCGCGGTCGCCGAACACGACGCCGCCCCAGCCGAACATGGCGATGAACGCCAGGATGGACCGGAACGAGATCAGTTTGAAGTCGAAAATGCCGGAATCGGGGTGGACGATGTCGATCTCGCCGTCCATGTCGACGTCGACGTCGGCGGATTCCGCGCCGCCCATTCCGAAGAGCGCCGCGATGGCGGTGATGGCGAAGATGACGGACCCGCCGATGGCGAATCCCCAGTAGACGGACATGATGCCGCCTCCGTTCACAAACTCGTTGATGCCTGCAATGATCATGAAAACCTCCTTGTCTCCCCTCGAAAAGGGTGGTTTGTTTTGAAAACTGTACTGTTGCTTTTTACCAAAGCCTTACTTTTTTCCGAGCTCGGCGGAACGTTCCGCCGCCGCGATCACGCAGTTTTCCACGATGCCGCGGAATCCGGCGACGTCGAGCACGTGGATGCCGCGCGCCGTGGTGCCGTTCGGCGTGATGACGGCGTTGCGGAGCGCGGAGATCGCCTGCGGGGCGCGCTTGCACATCTCCGCTGTGCCGAGCACGGTCTGGATGGCGGATTCGACGGCGAGGTCGCGCGGGAGGCCGCAGTAGACGCCGCCTTCGGCGAGGCCGAGGATGAACTCCATCACGAACGCGGGGCCGCTGCCGCTCAGGCCGGTGACGGCGTCAAGCAGAGCCTCCGGGACTTCGCGGACGAGCCCGAAGCTGGACAGGATCTTTTCGGCGCAGGCGCGGTCGGCCGCGGTGGCTTTCGGCGAAAGCGTGAAGCAGGTCATGCCCTGCTGGACGAGCGCGGGCGTATTCGGCATCACGCGGACGATGCGGTCCGTGGCGGCGAGCCTGGCGAGGGATTCGAGCTTCAGCCCCGCCACGATGGAGACCAGGAGCTTGCCTTTGAGCGCGGACCCGGCCTCCTTGAGCGCGACCGGTGCGACCTGCGGCTTTACGGCGAGCAGGACGGTCGAAGCGTCCTTCAGGGCGTCGGCGAGCGTCTTTGCGGTCTTGCAGCCGGTGGCGGCGGTGAACTTCTCCGCCGCGGCGGGGCTCACGTCGTATGCGAGGATGGAGGCGGCGGGGACGCCATTGGAAACGAGGGAAACGGTGATCGCGGTCGCCATTTTGCCGGCGCCGATGACTGCGATTCTGTCTGACTTTTTCATGCTGTGCTGCTCCGAAAATGTTAAAGGACGAGGATGTCCGAGACGACGTCTCTGGTGAAGATGATGCGCTTGCCGACCAGGTACTCCGTCCAGTAGCACCAGGTGTCAAGGCGCGGCGACGGGGTGCGGAAGGCGCACGGCGGGCCGAACGCGAGCTCGACTTCCTGCCGGGTCATGCCCTTTTCCACGATGCCGGCCTTCAGCTTCTCGACCGTGAGCGGGTGGATGCCGACGGTGAGGTCGGATTCGCTCTTCGTGGAGAACAGCTCGCGCAGGTAGTCCTCGGCGGACATCATGCGGTATTCGTCGGAGAACTTGATGCGGAATTTTTTCCCGGTTCCGACCGCGGTGAAACAGATCTCGCGGTCGGTGGCGGAGGTGATGTCGACCTCGGTGCCGAACGGGAGGATGTCGCCGTCGGCCCTGAGCATGTTCAGGGTGTCCATCTTCTCCGGGTTCGTGTACCAGAGATTGTAGCGGGTATAGATCGGGGCCTGTTCCGGCGACTGAAGCACCTCGGACACGATCATTTTGTGCGCGCAGCCGGTGAGGAAGAAGGCTGCGGCGAGGAAAAGGAGGATGCGGCGGCAGAGTGTCATGAGATCATTTCCTTGCGTTGGAATTGTTGTCGGTTGCGGGGGCGGAACCCTTCACGGATTCCAGGACCGAGGCGCTGCGGAGGATTTCCACGGCGCGTTCCAGCTGGACGTCGCGGACGCTGTCGGCGACGCCGGGGTCGATCACGCCGGGATAGTCGTTCAGCTGGGCGTAGAACGCCTGCGCTTTCTGGGGCGGGATCTCGACGGTGATGTCGGGCTGGAGGCCTTTGCCGTGGATGGGCGTGTGCGAGGGCGTGAAGTAGTGCGCCACGGTGATGCGGAGCGCGCCCAGGTCGCCGATCGGCATGATGTTCTGCGCGGATCCTTTGCCGAATGTCTTTTCGCCGAGCACGACCACGCGCTTCATGTCGCGCAGGGCGGAGGCGGAGAGCTCGGATGCGCTCGCGGAATTGCCGTTCACGAGCAGGATCAGCGGCAGATTGTAGTATTTCATGCAGTTTACGGTCTTGTAGGTCTGGTTCTTGGAGGGGTCGCGCCATTCGAGCGTGACAAGCGTCTGGTCCTCCTTCACGAACCGGCTGCACACGGCGACCGCGCTGTCCACGATGCCGCCCGGGTTGTTCCGGAGGTCGATGATGAGCGAGGTCATGCCCTCGGCGGAAAGCTTGGAGAGCGCCGTGTCGAGGCGGCCGGGGGTGTCCTGTGCGAACTGGAGGATGCGGAGATAGCCGATGCCGCCGCTGTCCGGGATGATGTGTGCGCCGACCACGCTCGGGACTTCCACGGTGCCGCGGACCACGTGCATGGAGAGTTCGTCCTTCACGCCAGCCCGGCGGACGGCGAGCTCGACCGTGGTGCCGATGTCGCCGCGGAGCATGCCGATGCAGTCGGAGAGCTTGAGCTTGTTCAGGTCTTTGCCGTCGATCTTCACGATCACGTCGCCGGCCTTGATCCCGGCCTTGTCGGCGGGTCCGTCCTCGGTCACGCTGACGACCTCCAGCAGGCCGTTTTTCGTGGAGAGCGTGACGCCGATGCCGCCGAACTGCGCGGAGAAATCCTTCTGCGTCTCCTCGTACGACTGCGGCGTCTCGAAGTTGCTGAACCGGTCGAGGTCCTGCATCACGCCGCGGAGCGCGGAGCGGAACATGTCGCGGTAGCTCGTCTTGCTGCCGTCCACGTAGTGCGTCCGGAGCAGCGAGAGCCCGTACAGGAATGTGATCATTTCCTTGCAGGCGTCGTCGTCCAGCCGGATCTCGGGCAGTTGCTGCGGGGACTGCGTCTGCGCGGGCTGCGGCGCCGCGTCGTCCGCATGCGCGAAAAATCCGGCCGTCAGGGCCAGAAGGATCAGAAATGTCTGAAATCGTTTCATGAGTGTGCCTCGTGTCATCGATAAAAACCGTCTCACAATAATCTAATGCCTTATGCCCGGACTTTCAAATCGTTTTTACAAAAAAACGAAGTCTTTTTGACCTGAATGCGCCGGAAGATGCGGAAAGTCGGCGCGGACCGGCCGGAGAAGGACGGCAAATGGGCGGAAACGGAGGGCAGAGGGGCTGTGCGGATGAAAGCCGGACGACCGGGAAAGGCAGGGGCGGAAACGTGCGCCTCAGGCACGTTTCGAAAACAGGCGGAATTTGTGCGGCGGCGGGATCTCTTCCGCTACGCCGTCGGCAGGGAAGCGCCGGGTGAGGCGGCGTGCCAGGATCAGCGCGATCGTGCCCGCCAGCACGTCGGAGCCCATCTGCGTGGAGAGAAGCAGCGTCAGAGAGGTGCTTTCGTTGCCCGTGAGCTTGAAGAAGAGCAGGACCAGCAGCGAAAGCGGCACCAGGAACCCGAGGATGCGCATGACGTTCAGCAGGGCTGCCGCAAGCGGGCGGCCGCATCCGGTGAAGAAGAACCCGGAGAAGCGGTGGATTTCCAGGAACGCGAATCCCCACGGCAGGATGCGCAGCGCAAACTCCATGACGGCGCGCATTTCGACCTTGTCCACGTCGGACAGGAACTTGGCGGCGATCTGCGGCGCGAAAAGGAAGAACAGCACCGACATGGTCATCAGGTAGAAGAACGCGAAGCGCATGGCGAAGCGGCGGCAGCCGTTGATGCGGCTGTAGAGGCGCGCGCCGTAGTTCTGCCCGATCATCGGCATCAGGGACACGCCGAGCGACATCGGGAAGAAGAACGCGATCACCTGGACGCGCTGCGCCGCCGTGATCGCGCCGATCACCACGTCGCCGAAATGCGACGTGATCCACGTCATGATGAACTGCCCGATCGGCAGCATCAGCGAACCGAGGCATGCCGGGATCGCGAACGAGATGATGCGTTTCCACAGGCTCGTCAGTTTCGGGAACCGGATGATGCGGAACCGGATCAGATGGTGTTTTCTCCAGAGGATCCCCAGCACCGGGGTCGTGCCGATGATCTGCGCCATCACGGTCGCCCACGCCGCGCCAACGACGCCCAGCCCGAACCCGAGCGGAATGCCGCAGACTTCCTTTTTGAACATGAACACCGGGTCGAGGAGCGCGTTGGACGCCAGGCCGAGCACCATCGTGGCGCTCGCCATCTTCGAATCGTTGGCGGTCACGAGCAGGCCGTTCCCGCTCATGCCGAGCGCGGAGGTCACGCATGCCCAGAACCAGATGTCCATGTAGGACGTGGCAAGTCGCGTCGCCTCGGGCGAAGCGTGCATCACGCTGCGGTACACGGCACGCGTGACGAGCGGGCCGATGATGGCGAACGACAGGGAGACGAGCGTGATCAGGAAAAGGCCCGTGCTCACGAGCTGTTCCGCGCGCCAGCGTTTGTTGCCGCCGAGCGACTGCGCCGTCGTGGTCATCACGCCGGCGGAAAGCCCGTGGAAGAAGCACCCGCAGATCATCACGAGCGGCGCGGTCAGGCCGATGGCGGCCATCGGAGCATCGCCGTTCAGCTGCCCCACGAAATACGCGTCGACCAGGTTGTACCCGCTGATCGTCAGCGTGCCGGGCAGCATCACCAGCGCGGTGCGCAGCATCGTGCCGGCGATCGGGCCCTTCGTGTAGGTATTGTTTTCGCCCTTCCGGCCGCGGATCAGTCCGGCGAGACGCTTCAGGGAAGACATCGGGCCGCGGCGTTTCGCGGGAGTGGCGGATTGCTGTTGTGCGGACGACATCGGAAAAAAAGAGGAAAAGCTTGAAAAGGAAAGTGCCGGAAAAAGTTTGAACATATAATATACACTAAATCTCTCATTTTTCAAGTGTTTCTCTGCTCGGCGCCCAGTGTTTGTCCGAAAAAATGCAGCCTTTACGCCACGCGTCCCGATGCCGGCGCGTATAACGTTTCAAACCGGATGAATTCGTGGGGCGGCGGCGGGAGTGTCCGCGTTAATCTTACGTTAATTCGGCTTTTTTTCACGGGAGAGGCTTGATTTTTTTCTTGAATAAAGGTATAGTGTTTCATTTACGGAAATCCGCATCGTTTCCGATACATTTTTTTACCATAAAAATAACACGCAAACAGGAGTCCCTCCCCACATGAAAAAGAACAACATCGCGGTCATTCTGATCCTCGCCGTCTCGGCGGTGCTGTTTACGCTCGGCGTCATCAAAAAAATCCAGCACATGACGTCCGGGAAAAACCAGTCCGGCAACATCATCGCCGTCATCCCGAAAGGCACCGCCTCCATGTGGTGGGAAGTCGTCCGCAGCGGCGCGGAACAGGCCGGCAAGGAGGAAGGCTACAGCATCAGCTGGAACGGCCCGGAACAGGAAAACGACCGTGAAAAGCAGATCCAGTCGGTCGAAGACGCGCTCACGCACGGCATCAAGGCGCTCGTGCTCGGCCCGAACGATTCGAAGGCGCTGGTCCGCCCGGTCGAAAAGGCAAAGGGATCCGGCATCCCGGTCGTGATCATCGACTCCAGCATCGAGACCGACAACTACGACTCCTTCGCCGCCACGGACAATGTGGCGGGCGGCGCGGATGCCGCAAGACGCCTCGGCGCAGCTCTGAACGGTCACGGCAAGGTCATCCTCACGTGCTTCATCCAGAACTCCGCCTCCACCGACGACCGCGCGAAAGGCTTCAAGGAAACGCTGGCGAAGGAATTCCCCGGCATCGAGCTCATCGCCGAACAGTACACGCTGGGGACCGTCGAGGACGCCCGCCAGAAAACGGTCGACATGCTCACCAAGCACAGCGAAACGGACGGCGTGTTCGCGGTCAACCAGCCGGTGTCCGTGGGTGCGTACAAGGCGCTTCAGACGCAGGGGCTCGCCGGCAAGGTCAAGTTCGTCGGCTTCGACTCCGACCCGGTCCTGCTGGAAGGCATCGAACGCGGCGAAGTCGATTCGCTCATCGTCCAGAACCCGTTCGAGATCGGCTACTCCGGCGTGAAGACCGCGGTCGCGATCCTGCAGGGGAAGAAGGTCGAGAAGCTCAAGCCGATCCCCAGCATGATCGTCGACAAGTCCAACCTCGACGAGATGAAAGTGAAATTCCCCGCCGCACTTGGCCTCACGTCCGGGAAACCGGCGGCGGCGAAGAAGCAGCAGACCGGCAAGACCATCGCCGTCATCCCGAAGGGCACCGCCTCCATGTGGTGGGAAGTGGTCCGCAAGGGCGCGGAGACCGCCGGCGAAGAGGAAGGCTACAAGATCAGCTGGAACGGCCCCGAACAGGAAAACGACCGTGAAAAGCAGATCCAGTCGGTCGAGGATTCCCTCACCCGCGGCGCGGTCGCGCTTGTGCTCGGCCCGAACGACTCCAAGGCGCTGGTCCGCCCGGTCGAAAAAGCAAAGGCGTCCGGCATCCCGGTCGTGATCATCGACTCCAGCATCGAAACCGACAAGTACGATTCCTTCGCGGCCACGGACAACGTCGCGGGCGGCGCGGATGCAGCCAGACGCCTCGGTGCGGCCCTGAACGGTCACGGCAAAGTCATCCTCACGTGCTTCATCCAGAACTCCGCCTCCACCGACGACCGGGCCAAGGGCTTCAAGGAAACGCTCGCGAAGGAATTCCCCGGCATCACGCTCATCGCCGAGCAGTACACGCTGGGGACCGTCGAAGACGCCCGCCAGAAGACGGTCGACATGCTCACCAAGCACAGCGAAACGGACGGCGTGTTCGCGGTCAACCAGCCGGTGTCCGTGGGTGCGTACAAGGCGCTTCAGACGCAGGGGCTCGCCGGCAAGGTCAAGTTCGTCGGCTTCGACTCCGACCCGGTCCTGCTGGAAGGCATCGAACGCGGCGAAGTCGATTCGCTCATCGTGCAGAACCCCTACGAGATCGGCTACTCCGGCGTGAAGATCGCCGTCGAGCTCCTGGACGGCAAGAAGGTCGAAAAGCTCAAGCCGATCCCCAGCATGATCGTCGACAAGACCAACCTCGAAAAGATGAAAGCGGAATTCCCCTCCGCCCTGGGGCTCTGATCATGGCTGAAAACTCCAATCAAACTTACTCCATGGCGATGCACGACATCGTCAAGACGTTCGGCCCGGTGACCGCCCTCTCCGGCGTCAACTTCTCGGCGCGTCCGGGCACCGTCCACGCGCTCTGCGGCGAAAACGGCGCCGGAAAATCCACGCTCATGAAGGTGCTTTCCGGCATTCATGCCCCGGATTCCGGCTACATCGAGCTCTTCGGCGAAAGAGTCGAGCTCACGTCCCCGAAGGATTCCCTCGACCGCGGCATCTCCATGCTCTATCAGGAACTCGACCTGGCGGGCGACCTGACCGTGGCGGACAACATCTTCCTCGGCCGCGAGATCATGAAGCACGGCTGCATGGATTCCAAAGCCATGCGGGAACGCTCGCTTCGGATCATCAGGGAAAACAACTTCGACCTCGACCCGGATGCGCTCATCAGCACGCTGTCGACCGGCGACTGCCAGATCGTCGAGCTGCTGAAGGCATTGGAGCGCAACGCGAAGATCATCGTGATGGACGAGCCGACCTCCTCGCTCTCCGAGAAGGAGGCCGACCAGCTCTTCGCCATCGTGAAGGACCTCCGCAAACGCGGCCTCACGATCATCTACATCTCGCACCGACTGGAAGAGGTCATGGACCTGGCCGACGACATCAGCATCCTGCGCGACGGCGCGGTCGTCTCCTCCGGCCCCATCGGCGACTACACGGTCCAGCGCATCGTGCATGAGATGGTCGGTCGCGAGCTCTCCGACTTCTATCCGCCGCGCAGCGTCGCGATCGGCGACGTCTGCTTCGAGGCGAAGGGCCTGGCTTCGGACGAAGGCATCGAGGATATCTCGTTCCAGGTCCGCCGCGGCGAAGTCGTCGGCATGGCGGGACTGGTCGGCGCGGGCCGTACGGAAACGGCGCGTGCGATCTTCGGGCTCCAGCCGCTCACGGCGGGACAGATCTTCCTGAACGGAAAAGAACTGCACATCAAGACGCCCGCGGACGCCATCGACGGGCGCATCGCCTATCTGCCGGAGGACCGCAAGCGCTGCGGCCTCTGCGTCGGCCTGCCGTGCCGCGACAACATCATGCTCCCGAACTACGCGGCCACCGGCATGGAATGGTTCCTGGACTTCGGAAAGGAACGCAGCCTGATGACGGAATACGGCGAAAAAGTCAAGATGAAATGGGCGTCGCCATACGACGAGGCCAGTTCGCTTTCCGGCGGCAACCAGCAGAAGCTCCTCGTGGCGCGCTGGCTTCTCGCCAACCCGGACTTCATCATCTTCGACGAGCCCACGCGCGGCATCGACGTCGGCGCGAAAAAGGAGATCTACACGCTCATCAACGAGCTCGCGGCCGCCGGCAAGGGCGTCCTCGTGATCTCGTCCGAGCTCCCCGAACTCTTCGGCATCTGCGACCGCCTGCTCGTGTTCCGCAGGAAACGCCTCGCCGCCCAGCTCGAAACCGCAAAAACAACGCAGGAAGAAGTCATGCACTTCGCCGTCTGCTGACCTGTCCAAATTAGGAGTATTGACATATTATGAACCGCTTCACCAAACAACTGCTTCCCTTCTGCTCCCTCATTTTCATTTTCTCACTCTGCACCTTCCTGGAGCCGGACAACTTCCTCACTGCGAAAAACCTCATCAACGTCCTCTGCCGTTCCTCCATCAACGGCATCATGGCGGCCGGCATGACCTATATCATCATCACCGGCGGCATCGACCTGTCCGTCGGCTCCATGCTCGCCATGTGCGGCATGATTGGCGCGGCGTCCATGCTGTACTTCTCCGGCGGGACCTGGGCCGACATCTCCACGGGCAGCTATATCCACCTGACGCTCCGCGCGATGATCGCCGGCACGCTCGTGTGCGTCCTGGCGGGCGCGGTCTGCGGCTTCGCAAACGGCATGCTTATCACGAAATTGAAGCTCGCGCCGTTCATCGTTACCCTCGGCACCATGAGCATCTTCCGCGGCATTTCCTACATCATGAACGCGGGCAAGCCGTTCGCCGTCTCCGACTACAGCTGGCTTGACACCGGTCGCGTCGCGGGCATCCCGTCCTCCGTGATCCTGCTCGTCATTGTCATGTTAGCCGCCGGATTCCTGCTGAAGCGCACCCGGTTCGGCCGCTACACCTACGCCATCGGCTCCAACGTCCAGACCGCGTTCCATGCCGGCGTCAACGTGAACAAGACGATCGTCTGGATCTACACGCTCACTGGCGCACTCGTCGGCCTTGCCTCCATGATCACCGTCGCCCGCGCGAGCACGGCGCAGCCCACCGCCGGCATCTCGCTGGAACTCGACATCATCGCCGCCTGCATCATCGGCGGCTGCGCACCCTCCGGCGGACGCGGCACCATGCTCGGCACCGTCATCGGCACACTGCTCATCAGCTTCCTCCGCAACGGCCTGACCCTGCTCGACATCTCCACGAACGTCCAGCTCGTCGTGATCGGTCTCATCATCATCGTGGCAGTGACCGCCGACCAGTTCGCCACCCGCAGAAAAGCCACTTAATCGCGGCTGACCATATGCCGCACTTCGTGGCGGCACGTGTGCACCCCAAAAAAAGCCGCCGGACTTCGAGGTGAAATCCGGCGGTGTTTTTTTTGAGGAGAAGTAGTTTCAGAGCTTGGCGGCGGTTTCCGTGAGCTCGGCAAGACGCGCGGCATCCTTCGCCAGGTCGTCGGCGGCCGCGGCACAGATGGATTCGTCCAGGACGACTTCCCAGCCGAGGAACTCCGCGATGCAGTGGAACTGGTCGGAAATGAGCTTGTACTCGGGATTGGCGAGCGAATCCGCGCCGCATGCCACGATGCCGATCTTCTTCTTCGTGCGCAGGGTGGGCGCGGATGCGTCGTCGCGCGAATAGAACTTGTCGACGACGTCCTTCAGCTGGGCGGAGATGCCCCACCAGTAGACGGGCGACCCGAAGATGATGAGGTCGGCGTCGGTGACCTTGTTGATGATCTTGACCGTGTCGTCCGCCTGGATGCAGTTGCCGCCGTTGCGTTTGCAGGCGTCGCAGTTGCGGCAGGGACGGAACGTGAAGTCGTAGACGTTCAGGGATTCGACGGTGTGGTTCCGCTTCAGGCCGTCCTCGATCGCGCGCAGGGCGTGGGAGGTGTTGCCGTTCTTGCGGGGGCTGCCGTTCAGAATCAGAGCGTTCATGATGGTTCTCCGGTTGAAAAAAAAGGTCTGTTGAAGCGTTTATTTTTCGTCGATCCTGTTTTTCTTCTTGCCCTGGATGAGGGCGGAAGGATCGCTGTCGATGTACTGGATGAGCTCGATGAGGGCGTCGACGCCGCTGTTGAGGTTAAAGAGTGTTTCGTCGAGGGTCTTGCTGGTGCGGATGGCGGTGGCGAGGAAGGTGCGCAGATTGTCGCCGATCTGGGCGAATTCGATCGCCTTGATCTCGCTTTCGACGCTCTTCGCGAGGGATTCGACGGCGGTGGCGGCGATGTTTGCGTTTTCCGTGAGGGTTTCGATGCGTTCGCGGATCTCGGAGCCGGTGAGCTTGTCGAGGTTTTCGATGCTCTTTTGCGCGGACGGGATGAGGTTTTCCTCGACGGACGAGACCAGAGCGTTCACGCTGTCAAGCGTGGCGTCGAGTTTCGGGATGCTGCTTTCATTGATGGCCGCCAGCGTGGCGTTTGCCTTGTCGCTGATGCCCTTGTAGTCGATGCTATCGAGCTTGGCGAGGATGGACGTGATGCTGCCGCGAAGGTCGCTGATGAGGGATGGCAGGCTGGGGACGTAGGGGCAGTCGAGCGCGAACTGTTCGGCAGTGAACGTCGGCGGCACGGCGTCCTTGTCGAACTGCATTTCAATATATTTGCCGCCGGTGATGCCTTCCAGCTCCAGACGGCAGCGGAGGCCTTCCTTCACGGCCTTTTCGATGCCGCTGTTGAACTCCTCGACCGAGACCGAGACCGTGTCGCCGTCATCTTCCTGCATCTTGAACTTGGAAAGGTTGATCTCCATCTCGATCCGGATCACGTTGCCGCTGGGGTAGATCATGATCTCGCGGACGCTGCCGATGGGCACGCCCTGGTATTTCACGGAGGACCCGACCGAGAGCCCCTGCACCGATTCGGTGACGAGCGTGGTGATGTGCGCCTTCTCCTTGAAGCTGTCCAGCGATCCGAGGATCACCAGTCCGGCGAAAAAGACGGCGACTGCGATGATGATGAACAATCCGAGCTTGAATTTACTGTTGTCGTTCATGATGCGGGTTCCTTGTTGAAAATGGCAGGGATGCGGCCGGCGGTCATGGTTCCGCTCCGGGGCATCCGTCGTTGCTTCTGTATGTGCCGCCGCGCGAGAGGAACGTGCGGACGTATTCGTCGATGCTGTGGTCGCGGAGGTGAGCGGGCGAGCCGTCGTCCACGACGCCTTTCTTTTCCGCGGAGAGCATGATCACGCGGTCGGACACGCGGAAGATGCTCGGGAGTTCGTGCGTGACCATCATGATCGTGGCGTTGGTCTTCTCGCGGATCTCCAGGATCACCTTGTCGAGCATATCGGAGGTCAGCGGGTCGAGCCCGGCGGACGGTTCGTCGAAGAAGAGCAGCTTCGGGTCGAGCGCCAGGGCGCGCGCAAACGCGGCGCGCTTGATCATGCCGCCGGAGAGATCGGAGGGCATGTAGGATTCGAATCCGTCGAGGTGGACGAGCGCGAGCTTTTCGGAGACGCGGCGTCTGATCTCGTCTTTTTTCCAGTTCGTCAGCTCCTCCATGGGGAGCGCGATGTTTTCGGCAAGGTTCAGGGAGCGGAAGAGCGCGCCGCCCTGGTACGCCACGCCGAATTCGGACATGATGGAGCGTTTTTCCGCCTCGTTTGCGTTCACGATGCTGCGGCCGTTGATGAGGATGTCGCCGCGCAGCGGCTTGTAGAGGCCGATGATGTGCTTCAGCAGGGTGCTCTTGCCGCAGCCGGATCCGCCGAGGATGGTCACGATCTGCCCCGGTTCGATGCGGAAGTTCAGGTTCTCGAGCACGACGCGCGAGCCGTACCCGATGGCGAGGTCACGGACCTCGATGGCGGGTGTGCCTTTTCCCGGCGTTCTGATGTCGGAGTCCGTCATGGATCAGCCTCCCCAGCCGTAGAACACGGTGAAAAGTTTCGCGAGGAAGGCGTCCGCCAGCACGATGAAGAGGATGCTGGTCACGACCGCGGAGGTCGTGGAACGTCCGACCGCGATGGCGTCGCTGCCCGTGCGGAATCCGCGCCAGCAGCCCGTCGCGGTGATGATGTAGGCGAAGACGACGCTCTTCAGGATGCCTTCGATGAAATATTTGACCGCGACGCCCTGCCGGGTCAGGCGGAAAAAGACGTCCAGCGGCATCCCGAGTTCGGTCTTCATCACCATGTAGCCGCCCGCGCAGCCCACGAAGTCGCCGATGGCGGTCAGGAGCGGCAGCATGAGGAGCATCGCCCACATCTTCGGTACTACCAGGAACCGCGCGGGCCGGATGCCCATGGTGCGGAGGGCGTCCAGCTCCTCCGAGATCTTCATGGTGCCGATCTCGGCGGCGAAGGCGGATCCGCTGCGGCCGGTCGCGACGATGGCGACCATCAGGGGGCCGAGCTCGCGCAGGATGGTGCAGCCGATGACCATGGGCAGGAAATTGTCCGCGCCGTACTTGTGCGACTGCACCTCGGCCTGATACGCCAGCACCACGCCCATCAGCGCGCTGATCATGATCGTGATCGGCAGGCCGTCCGGGCCGCAGGTGTTCATATAGAACAGGAAATCCTTCCAGCGGAGGCGTTTCGGGTGGCGGATGCCTTCCCACATGGCCGCGGTCGTGTCGCCCAGAAACGAAACGAGGGAAACGGCCTCCTCCTTGAGCTGGAGGACCATGTCACCGCATCGGATGATGCTTTCGGCTGGCGATTTCATGTTGGCTTTTCTGTCCGGTTGATTCCGTCCGCGCAAATCCTTTCCCGCGCGTTCCGGCTGATGAAGAAGTTTCTGTTCATTTGAAACGGGATGTCCGGCGGCTGTTTAGCGGTTGCCGTCGATTTCTGCGTCATCCTCCTGCGGTTCTTCGCTGTTGTTGCTGGAACTGTAGGGGTTTCCGTCGGGATCGAGCCAGAGGACTTTCCGGGCGCATTCGCCGCGGTCGTTGGTGCCGACCTCGAACTCGACCTTTTCGCCGATTCGCAATTCGTCGAACGAGCAGTTTTCGAGGTCTTCCCAGAGGAAGAAGAAATCGTGGTCGCCCCTTTCCGGCGTGATGAACCCGTACCCGCTCTTCAGCTGGACCACGATACCGAGACGGCGTTCGGGAGCGATTCCGTCGCGTTCCTCGAAATCCTCTTCCTCCTCTTCTTCGTAGTCTTCCTGGTCGCCGCCGTCGGACGGGGAATAGCCCGAGCCGCCGGAGACGAAGAGCGCGTCGATCTTGTCCTGAGGATAAAGCTGCTTTTCGATGACGTCCTGCATCCAGATGCCGTAAGTGGCTTCGGCCATCAGTCGGCCGGAGGTCATGGTCTGGCGGCGGCCGCCGTTGTCGTCCTCGTAGGAGTATTCCCAGCCGATCACCATGACGCGGGCGCCGAGGGAATTGAGCTTGCGGACCAGCGGGACGTAGTCGCCGTCGCAGGCGACGAGGACCACGACGTCGAATCCGATGTGGACCATCTGCTCATAGGCTTCCAGCGCGAGGGATATGTTCGCGCCCTTTTCGGAGCCGTGGCTGACAGGGAGGAAATGCGCCACCACGCCTTCCCGCGTGAGGACGTCGTCGAAATTGCGTTCGGAGAATAACAAATGGCGTAAATTGGCCTCGGCTGCGGTCAGGCGGCCGCGGAAATAATGGCTATCCACGATCCGGCATAAGTTTTCGCTGACGTGTTCGCGCTCCGCGACCATGGTGCGGATGAGGCTGTGAAGACCCGGGACGCTGATGCGGCTTCTGCGCTGGTGCCCGTGGTAATAGTAGTTGCTGACGTGATAGAAGTAGTTCCCATCGTAGAAAATCCCGATCCGGATCAGTTTCGAATCGTTTTTCTCATTCATAACGGCATTCCTTTCTGTGATAGTTCCGTTTTGATTTTTTACGGGATGATACTGAACTCGTTTCACACACGAAACAATTCAATCACTTAACATAGCACGGTTTTTCCAAAAATCCAGTCCGGCTTGAAATAAACCGCGGAGATAATTCGTTTTTCTTCTGGCTGGTTCCTTTCGCTTAACTCATTCTGTCCTATTTGTTAGCATCTTTTCGATGTAGTTTTTTATGTGATATTGGCCGATGGAAAACAGCGTTTTACCATCTGCCGGATGCGCCGCCTCCGCCGAAACTTCCGCCGCCTCCGCCGCTCCGGCTGCTGCCGCCTCCGCTGCTTCCGCCGCCTCCTCCGCGCAGACCGCTTTTCAGCGCTGCGATGAAGACTTCCAGGAGGAACTTGCCGATAAAGATCATGGCGATGAGGCCGACGGATTTTTTGACGGCAGGGGAGATCATGCTGCCGGCGAGGATCGTTCCGAGGACTTCGAACATGATCAGGAATCCCAGGACCATCAGAAGCGTGTCCAGCGGCCCGTTCGGGATGTCGGGGACGCTGACGTATTCTTCGTCGTCTTCCGGTTCATCCTCGGGCGCTTCCGGGGCATTTTCGTGCAGAACGAACGCCTCCACGCTGCGGATGGCGAAGTCGATCGCGTTCGCGTATTCGCCTTTCCTCATGTAGGGCGCCATGTCGCGGAGGATGTCGCCCGCGCGGGCGTCGTTGATGACGCCTTCCAGACCGTAGCCGATCTCGAGACGGCTGCGGTGATCGTCCATTGCCAGGAGCAGCAGGACGCCGTTGTCCTTGCCTTTCCAGCCGATCTGCCACTTCTCGGCCACGGCGAGGGCATAATCCTCGACCGCGTCGCCGTAAAGCGACCGGATGATCAGCACCGCCATCTGGCCGCCGGACGCGGCTTCGAAAGCATCGATCCGGCGGGTCAGCGTGTCGATCTCGGCGGAATCCAGGACGCCGGCCTCGTCGACCACGCGGCGCGTGCCGAGGTCCGGGATGCGGGCGTCGGTGGATTTGAAGCAGTTCGGGTCGAAGACGTTCAGGTCGAATCCGGCATGCAGGATGAGCAGCACAAGGCCGACCCAGAAAGCGAGAAAGCAAAGGTTCCCGAGCTGGTTCGGAAACACCGAATTCCAGAAACCCGCACCGTTTGCTTTCTTCGTCATCTTCTTATTCCTGTACGGGCTCAAGCCCGTTAAACATCAATCCGCTGATAAGAAATTCCCGGACAGATGAACATCGTCTGTCCGGGAGAGATAAATTCACATTAGAATTCGACTTTGGGCGCGTTGACCACCGCGTCGTGCCCCTTCGGCGGCTCGAAATAGTCGCGGGGCGCGAGACCGAGTTCGCCGGCGAACATGGAGCCGGGGAACTGGCGGATCCGCATGTTGTAGACTTTCACGCTGTCGTTGTAGCGCTTGCGGGCGACCTTGATGCGGTTTTCCGTTCCGGCGAGCTCGTCCTGCAGGCGGAGGAAGTTCTCGTTGGCCTTCAGTTCGGGATAGTTCTCGGCGATGGCGAGCAGGCGGCCGAGTCCGGCGGTGAGGGCGGCGTCGGCTTCTGCCTTTTCCGCGGGCGTCGAGGCTCCGGCGAGCTTGCTGCGGGCGTCGGCGATGCCGGTGAAGACGCCTTCCTCGTGGGCGGCATAGCCTTTCACGGTCGAGACCAGGTTCGGGATCAGGTCGTTGCGGCGCTGGAGGTCCGCGTCGATGTCCGACCAGGCGTTATTACCTTCCTCGGCG
>JAEEQO010000234.1 GCA_016285335.1 Victivallales bacterium
AATACAGCAGAATAGTAAAGCGTTCAGGAAAAATCGGTGTTTCATATTGTTTTTTTACTCCGTGGTGTCGGGGGGAGTCGGCTGTTAATCCGTCGCAAGCAGCCGGGGGTGTTCATTCCGGAGCGGATGCGGCGGGGGATGGGGTAACGGCATCGGGATCCGGAAGGGGTTTGATCCGCGTGCGCAGCTCCTGGAACCGGGATTCCAGCGGGGAGCGCAGCAGATTCCAGAGGGCGATGCGTCCGTACGGGTCGATGACGAAATACACCGGGATGCGGTGTTCCTTCTGATCCCCGTTCTTCCTCCGGGTTTTCCACTTGACATCCGTTTTCGCAAGCACCCATTCCGCGTGGGAATCCAGCAGGTCCATTTGGAACACGGGCGGGATCATCCACCCGGACGGAACGGACAGAATGCTTTTGGTTATCACGACGTCGGAGTAATCGTATTTCGGCTTGTACGGCTTCAATTCTCCGTTTTGGATCCGTTCCAGTTCGGCAAGGTAAATCTCCGAAAAGTGAATGATGGATTCAAGCGCGGCACTGACGAAATTCAGATTCGAGATTTCGGGTTCCGAAGCGGTGATGCGGTACTGGACGAAATGTTCCGGCGGGATCGTCTCCGCCCCGGAGAAACCGATCGCGAATTTCTGTTTCCAGTTGCCGTACAGATATTTCAACACGCTGTCATTGCGGGAGAAAACATTGATGACGGGATCCCTGGAACACTTGAGCATATCATTCAGGTCCGTATCGAAATCCAGAGCCGCGCCCAGCAGGACGATCCGCCCGACCGCAA
This sequence comes from Victivallales bacterium, assembly GCA_016285335.1. Next base: position 799 of record JAEEQO010000234.1, read on the forward strand.
TCCTGTTTTCCGCAAGGTCCGAGGCGGCTTTCGCGACGATCCTGCCGCCGAACGAATGTCCGATCAGGACCAGTTCGGCCTGTTCATTTTCCGTTTTCCTTTTGATGAATTCCGCAACGCTGTCCGCGAAAGCATCGGCGTTTTCGATCACATGATTCATGTTCAGGGAGTTCGATTGCCAGGTCAGGACCGTGACCGTTTTCCCCGGATAGATCTTCCGCAGCATCGTTTCATAGTACCCGGTCCGGGTTTTCTCCGTGAACCAGCCGGGGATGAACACGACCTCGCCGGCGCAGACCGCGCAGGCGAGTGCGAACAGGGAAAAAGACAGAACGTGTTTCGAAAAGGTCTTCATGCCGATGTCCTGTTTCCGCGATGCCCGTTGTTTCGTTGAAAAAGATGGAAATATTGTCCTTACTATAGCATTTTTTCGCGCGAAGTCAAGTCGGCGGAAGAAAAAAACGGCACCCCGGGAGAAAATCTCCGGGGGTGCCACATCGAGTGTGCTGTATTTTGAACTCAGCGGAGTTCGACCTTCAGGCCGTCGGCAAGTTCCTTGCGGACCTTTTCGTACAGGACATTGACCTCGTCGTCCGTGAGCGTGCGATCGGGGGAACGGAACACGAGCGAATAGGCGAGGCTCTTCTTCCCTTCGCCGATGGCCTTGCCCTCGAAGACGTCGAAGATGGAGACGGATTCGAGGTGGGGCAGGTGGAGCTTGCGGATGAAGTCCACGACTTCCTGGTTGCGGAGTTTCGCGGGCGCGATGAACGCGATGTCGCGGGAGACGCTCGGGAACTGGGAGACCGGGACGTAGTACAGGGACTTCGTGCTGGCGGAGAAAATCGCGTCGAGCTGGATCAGCGCGATGAAGAGCGGCGTGGTGAGGCGCATGCCCTTCGTGAGCTCATCCGAAGCCTGACCGAGCACGCCGGCTTTCTTGCCGTCGATGATGAGTTCGGCGCAGCAGGTCGGGAGGAACCGCGGATCCGTGGCCGGAACGAACGAGTAGGACGCGAGCCGGCGTTTGGAGAGCACGGATTCCAGGATGCCCTTCATGTCGAAGAAGTCGAGCTGCTGGCCGCGTTCCTTGGAGTAGCGTTCGGGGTGGGCGCAGCCGGTGATGGCGATGCCGACTTCGTCGCGCTCCTCGGGGAACTTCTCCTGATTCGCGCAGAAGACGTGTCCGATCTCGAAGAAGCCGAGGTCGTAGTTCTTGCGGGCGATGTTGTAGCGGACGGCGTCGAGCAGGCACGGGAGCAGCGAGGGGCGCATGACCGCGAGGTCGAGGCTGATCGGGTTGTTGGGGCGGATCAGGTCGGCGGGCTCGAAGATGCCGCCGCGGATGGCGGAAGCTTCGCTCATCATGCTGTTGCTGACGATCTCGTAGAGGCCGATGTCGGCGAGCTGTTCGCGCAGATGTGTGATTCTGAGGATGGCGTCGCTGTAGATGTCGGACTGCGTCGCCTTGATGGGCACGTCCGGGAGCTTGTCGAGGCCATGGATGCGTGCGACTTCCTCCGCGAGGTCGGCGGGGCCCATCACGTCGAGGGCGCGCCAGGAGGGCACGCTGAAGGACGCGCCGCTTTCGGACTGGCGGACCGTGGCGAAGCCGAGCGAGTGCAGGATGTCGTCGATGCGGCGGTTGTTCACGTCCATGCCGAGCAGACTGCGCACGCGGTCGTATTTCAGGTCAATGACGCGGGCGGGGGGTTCCGGTTCCGCGACGGAGATCAGCGGGGAGACCACGTTGCCGCTGCCGAGCTCGCGGATGAGCTGAGCGGCGCGCATGCTGGCCGGGACGATCATGGCGCGGTCGGCGCCGCGTTCGAAGCGGTAGGAGGCTTCCGAGGAGAGCCCGAGGCGGCGGGAGGTCGCGCGGACGGACGCCGGATCGAACCAGGCGCTTTCCAGTACGACGTCGGTCGTGTCGCCCACGACGCCGGAGTATTCGCCGCCCATGACGCCGGCGATGGCGACGGGCTTTTCCGTGTCGGCGATGACCAGATCGTTGGTGGTGAGATCGTATCTCTTGCCGTCGAGCGCTGTGATGGATTCATTTTCCGCGGCGCGGCGGATCACGAGGCGTTCGCCCTTCAGAAACCGCATATCGAACACGTGCAGCGGCTCGCCGAGCTCCATCATGACGAAATTCGTGATGTCCACGATGTTGTTGATGGGGCGGATGCCGATGGCGGCGAGGGAGGCCTTCAGCCAGGCCGGGCTTTCGCCGACCTTCACGTTGCGGATGACACGAGCGGTATAGAGCGGGCAGAGGTCCGGAGCCTCGACCGTGACCAGATTGCTCCAGTCGCCGGCGAGTTCGACCGGGACGTTTTCCGGCGCGGGGAATTTCACTTCGCCGCCGACGAGCGCGGCGATGTCGCGCGCGACGCCCCAGTAGGAGAGCCAGTCGGGGCGGTTCGGCGTGATCTCGAGCGTGTAGACGGTGTCGGTGGGGACGTAATCCTGAAGCGGCTTGCCGATCTCGAACGTGCCGGGAAGGATCATGAGGCCCTTGTGGTCCTCACTGAGGCCGAGCTCCTTGGCGGAGCACATCATGCCGAAGGATTCCACGCCGCGGATCTTGCCCTTCTTGATCGTGAAGGCGCCGCCTTCGTCGTCCTTGAAAACTGTTCCGATGGTGGCCAGCGGGACGATGTTTCCGGTGTCGCAGTTCGGCGCGCCGCAGACGATCTGAAGCGTTTCGGAGCCGGTGAAGACTTCGCAGATGGAGAGGTGGTCGGAGTTCTCGTGCTTGCGGCGGGAGATGATCTTGG
>JAEEQO010000035.1 GCA_016285335.1 Victivallales bacterium
CTCTGCGGCAGCGACCTGAACACGTTCCGCGGCAAGAACCCGCTCATCACCCTGCCCCGCATCCCCGGCCATGAGATCAGCGCGGTCATCGAGTCCGTCGGCGACGGCGTGCCGGACTGCTGGCGCGTCGGCCAGAAGGTCACCGTCTCCCCGTACACCAACTGCGGCGTCTGCCCCAGCTGCCTCGCCGAACGCCCGAACTGCTGCCAGTTCAACCAGACGCTCGGCGTCCAGCGTGACGGCGCGCTCACGAAATACATCGTCGTGCCGTGGACCAAGCTCTTCGACGCCGACGGCATGAAGCAGGAGGAGATCGCCCTCATCGAACCGCTGACCGTCGGCGGCCACGCGTCCGACCGTTCCGGCGCGACCGAGGACAGCATCGCCGCCGTGATCGGCTGCGGAGCCGTCGGCCTGGGCGCCGTGCTCGGCCTCGCCCGCAAGGGCGTCCGCAAAATGATCGCCATCGACGTCGACCCGGAGAAGCTCGCCCTCGCCCGCGAATTCGGCGCGACCGACACCATCGACTCCTCGAAGACCGACCTCCATCAGGCACTCGCCGACCTCACCGCCGGACGCGGCCCGAACGTCGTGATCGAGGCGGTCGGACTTCCGCAGACCTTCCGCGCCGCCGTTGACGAGGTCGCGTTCGCCGGTTGCGTCACGTACATCGGCTACGCCAAGGCCCCGGTCGAATACGAGACCAAGCTCTTCGTGCAGAAAGAGCTCGACATCCGCGGCTCCCGCAACGCCATGGCGTGCAATTTCCGCCGCGTGATCGACTTCGCCGCCCGCGGGCTCTTCCCGATCAGCAAGATGATCTCCCGCGTCTACAAGTTCGATGATGCCGGACAGGCCCTCCAGGACTGGCACGAAGCCCCCGCGAAAGTCTGCCGCTACCTCGTCTCGCTCGACTGACACCAAACCATTCGCTCCGGCGGCCTCCCCTGCCCCGGAGCGTTCCTTTTTTTGCGTATTCCATAAGGAGTATACCGTTATGAAACAGCTTGTCCGTGAAACTCCCCTGACCCGCCCCGTCCGAGTCCTCCAGTTCGGCGAGGGCAACTTCCTGCGCGCGTTCGTCGACTGGATGGTCGACCGCATGAACAAGGCCGGCGTGTTCGATTCCGCCGTACAAATCGTCCAGCCGCTCCCGCAGGGCATGTGCGACGTCATCAACGAACAGGGCGGCCTGTACCACGTGATCCTGCGCGGCGTGAAGGACGGCCAGGTGGTCGAGCAGATCGAACAGATCGACTGCGTGAAGGGCTGCCTCAATCCCGCGACGCAGTGGGACAAAGTCGTCGAAGCGGCCCTCAACCCCGACCTGCGGTTCGTCTTCTCGAACACGACCGAGGCGGGCATCGAATACCGTCCCGACGCCGACACGTTCCCGTCGAAGGTCGCGAAGCTCGTCACGGCCCGTGCGAAAGCCGGCCTCGGCGGCCTCATCTTCATCCCCTGCGAGCTCATCGAACGCAACGGACAGAAACTCCGCGAATGCGTCCTGAAATACATCACCGACCCGGAAGTCGTCCGCTACGTCGAGGACAAGTGCATCTTCTGCAGCACTCTCGTGGACCGCATCGTGGCGGGCTATCCGCGCACCGACGCCGCGAAATACTGCGAAAAGCTCGGCATCGAGGACAAGCTCCTCGACTGCGGCGAACCGTTCTTCTTCTTCGTGATCGAGGGTCCCGCCGAGGTCGAAAAGGAACTCCCCGCGAAGGCCGCCGGCCTCAATGTCCTGTTCACGGACGACCAGACCCCGTACCGCACGCGCAAGGTCCGGTTCCTGAACGGCGCCCACACCGCCAGCGTGCTCGGCGCGCACATGGCGGGGTTCACGTTCGTGGACGAGATGGTCCGCGACGAGAAGTTCGGCAAATTCCTGCGCACCGTGCTCTTCGAGGAAGTCATGCCGACCGTGAACCTGCCCGAGGCGGAAAAGAAAGCCTATGCGGAATCCGTGCTCGAACGCTTCGCGAACCCGTACGCCCAGCACCGCCTGCTCTCCATCGCGCTGAACTCCGTCTCCAAGTGGAAAGTCCGTGTGCTCCCGACGCTCCTCGACTACCTCAAGATCACCGGCAAGCTCCCCGCCTGCCTCACGCAGTCCATGGCGTACCTCATCGACTTCTACCGTTCGTGCGAGATCAACGACGCGCCGGAGGTCAAGGCGTTCTTCGCCTCGAAGCCCGACGTGAAGGCCATCCTCGGTAAGGTTGATTTCTGGGGCATGGACCTGAACACCATCCCCGGCTTCACCGCCGCCGTGGAACAGGGAGTCACGAAGCAGCCATGATCATCCATCCGCTCGACAACGTGGAGGTCCGCGAAGACGGCCACAAGTACGCCATCCGCCCCATCGCGCCGGGCGAAAATGTGATCAAATACGGCATGCCCATCGGCCACGCGAAGGTTCAGATCGCCCCCGGCGAACACGTCCACACGCACAACCTCGCCTCGAACCTCGCGGGGCTGCTCGAATACACCTATCAGCCGGATTTCAAGCCGCTGGAGATCAAAACGGATCGCACCTTTGCCGGGTTTCTCCGTCCCGACGGACAGGCGGGCGTCCGCAACGACCTGTGGGTCATTCCGACCGTCGGCTGCGTGAACGACCTGGCTCGGCGGCTCGCGGACGCGGTCGGCGGCATCGCGCTCACGCATCCCTACGGGTGCTCCCAGCTCGGCGGCGACCACGAATGCACGGCGAACCTGCTGGCGGCATTCGCGCACCACCCGAACGCGGGCGGCGTGCTGGTCGTCGGCCTCGGCTGCGAAAACAACACGCTCGACAGTTTCAGGGAACGCCTCGGCGACATTTCGAAACTCAATATCCGGTTCCTGCGCGCGCAGGACGACGGCGACGAATACGCACGCGGACTGGAACTTCTTGCCGAGCTTGACGCCGCACGCGTGAAAACGCGCACGGACCTCCCCGTCTCCATGCTCCGCGTCGGCCTGAAGTGCGGCGGCTCCGACGGTCTTTCCGGCCTCACGGCGAACCCGCTTGTGGGGCGTTTCTCCGACTGGCTGGCGGCACAGGGCGGCACGACCGTGCTGACCGAAGTCCCGGAAATGTTCGGCGCGGAAACTCTGCTCATGAACCGCTGCGTCACCCGCGAAGTCTTCGACAAATGCGTCGCCATGATCAACGGCTTCAAAAGCTACTATGAACGCCACGGGCAGCCCATCGACGAAAACCCGTCGCCCGGCAACAAGGCGGGCGGCATTTCCACGCTCGAGGACAAGTCCCTCGGCTGCGTCCAGAAGGGCGGCTCCTCGCCCGTCGTCGACGTCCTCGAATACGGCCAGCGCCTCGTCAAGCCCGGCCTGAACCTCCTCGCGGGCCCCGGCAACGACCTCGTCGCGTCCTCGGTCCTCGCCGCCGCCGGATGCCAGCTCGTTCTCTTCACCACCGGACGCGGCACGCCGTTCGGCACGGTCGTCCCGACCGTCAAGGTCGCCACGAACACCCGTCTGGCGCAGTCCAAGCCGCACTGGATCGACTGGGACGCCCAGGGGCGGCCCGACACCGCGGAGTTCGTCGAATTCGTCCTGAAGACCGCTTCCGGCGAATTGACGGCCAACAACGAAAAGAACTGCGCGCGGGAGATCGCCATCTTCAAGGACGGCGTCACGCTCTGAACAGCGCAAAGCGGATTACAGATTGCGAAAAGCCCTCCGGCCGGGAATCCCGGCGGAGGGCGATTTTTGTTCAGGGGAAGAAAACTTCCGACCGACGAACGGTCAGGTGCGGGGCTTCGTCTCGCAGGTCAGGTCGGGCTTCGCGATGGTGATGCGCGTGCCGGGATCGGTCGAGTGCGTGAGCCACACATTGCCGCCGATCACGGAACCTTTGCCGATCACGACCGCGCCGAGGATGGTGGCGCCGGCGTAGATCGTGACGCTGTCCTCGATCGTCGGGTGGCGTTTCGCGCCCTTGATGATCATGCCGCAGGCGTCCTTCGGGAACGACAGCGCGCCGAGCGTGACGCCCTGGTACAGCTTCACGTTGTCGCCGATCTCGGCGGTCTCGCCGATCACCACGCCCGTGCCGTGGTCGATGAAGAACGCGCGGCCGATCTTCGCGCCGGGATGGATGTCGATCCCGGTGATGCGGTGGGCGTATTCGCTCATCATGCGCGGGATCATGGGCACTTTCCGTTTGAAGAGCGCGTGCGCGATGCGGTGAATGGTGATGGCGCGCAGCCCGGGATAGCTCATGATGACTTCCTGCTTGTTGCGGGCCGCCGGGTCGCCTTCGTACGCCGCCTGCACGTCGTCCTTCATCATGTCGCGGATCCCGGGGAGTTCAGCGAGGACTTCGCTGGCGACGGTGGCCGCGCGGGCACGGCAGTCGCAGTTTTCGTCCGCGGTCGTGCACGTGTAGCGGAAGACGCGGCAGAGCAGGTCCGTCAAGACATGGTGCGAACGGATGAGCAGGTCGCCGACGGAAAAACGGATGGTGTCGGCGGACTCGGCCTCGCGTTCGGCGAATCCGGGGAAGATGAGCTCGATGAGGCCATGGAGCAAGTCGAGGATCTCGGCCTCGCGGGGCAGGTTCAGCCCCTCGGAGTGGTTCACCCCGATCCCGTCGGCGTACGATTCGCACAGACGTCCGACCAGTTCGTCGATCTGGTTCCTGTCGGGCGACTGAGGCTGATTTTTCGGGCAGGTCTTCATGGGTGTTCCTTTCTTATGTTCAGGCGCGGCGCGGATGATATGCGGCCGCGGATCACTCGATGTTCTGGATCTGTTCGCGGACCTTTTCCAGTCCGGTCTTCATCTGGACCACAAGCGGCGAGATTTCGGCAGTTCCGGCCTTGTTCCCGAGCGTGTTGATCTCGCGGAACATCTCCTGCATCAGGAAGTCGAGGGAGCGTCCGGGGGAATCGCCGGCGGCCAGCGAACGGAAATGCTTGAAATGCGCGTCCAGCCGGGTCAGCTCCTCGGTCACGTCCAGACGGTCCGCGAAGATCACGAATTCGCGGAGCATGCGTTCGTCGTCGGCCTCGGCGTTGAATCCGGCGTCCTTCAGGCGTTCGCGCATGCGGGCTGCCTGCTGTTCGGGCAGCCCCGGCGTCAGCGTCTTGATCTTCGCCACGATGGTCTCGAATTCGCCGATGCGGGCGAGGATGTCGCGTTCCAGCGCGGCGCCCTCGGTCTTCCGCATTTCGATGTGACGGTTCAGCGCCTCGTCGAACACGCGGAGCATGAACTCCTCGAATTCCGGGTTCGCGCCGAGCATCGAAACGGGCACGACCACGCCCGGCACGGACAGGATCTGGCTGATGTTCAGAGCTGCGTCCAGACCGTTCTTTTCCGCGGCCTCGCGGGCTTCCCGGATCACGGTGCCCAGGAACGCATGGTCGATGCGGGAAGAAGCCGGAGCGTCCTCAAGGTAGTTCAGTTCGGCGCGGACCATGATGGAGCCGCGCGTCAGGCGTTTCGCCAGGTGCGCCCGCAGGACGCCTTCATGGATGGCGAGTTCCTTCGGCAGCGAGAATTTCGCGTCGAACTGCTTGCGGTTCACGGACGATATTTCGAAACGGAGCGCCACGCCGCGGTCGACGCCTTCGGCGCGTCCGAATCCTGTCATGCTGTTCATCATAAGCGGGACACCTCTCAATCGAACACGATCGAACCGCCGCCCGGCGACTTCTTGGAGTCGGTCGAATCGAACGGGTTGCGGACGGGGTCGGCCTCGGAGGGGAACACGAGGCCGCGCGCCTTGACGGTCTTTTCGATCGCGTCGATCTCCTCGCGCGACAGACGGGCATCGTCGAGCTTGGTCACGGCCATCAGCTCGCCGGTGCGGAGCTTCCAGCCGTCGAACGTGCCGCTCCTGGAGAATCCGGTCACGACGATGCACTGAAGCGGATCGTCCGCCGGCCACATGAGGGAAAGCTGGGTATACCCGGATGCCTTCACATCTTTGCCTTCCTTCTCGCTCAGATACTCTTCCCAGGAAGAAAGCGCCCTGTCGTTCGCCTCTCCCGGGTCGACCGGCAGGCGCGTGTACACGGCCTCCGGGTTGTCGAACCGGACGCGGTTCAGCTCGGACGTGGAAAGGTACTGCATGTTGTTCCGCACGAACGTCGACGCGGCGGCGGTCGCGGTCTTGAATCCGGTGTCGCCCGGATCGTACCGTTTCACGAGCACGCGGTACGGCTGCCATAACAGCATGGAACGTTCGCCCTCGCCCGCGACCACGACTTTTGCGCCGAGGCCCGGCGGCGTCCACACGACGCAGCTGTGCATCAGGTCATGTTCGGGTGCGACGGGGAAATGCCGCACGTCGTCGATCTCGACATGGTTCGCGCCCACGCCCGCGTTCAGCGCCGTCACGTAACGGGGATAGATGATGTTTTCGTATATCTCGGGCTGGGTGTACCGGATGAAATTCCGCTGGTCGTCCGTCAGCCCCTTCAAATTCTTCAGGGCATATTCGCGGGCGGTTTCCACAGCGGACTTCGTGTGGTCGGTCCGGCACCCGGACAGGACGGCCAGCAGGGCCGCCATCGCGGTTATGAGCAGAAAAAGACGTTTCATGAAAAGGTCCTGTGTCGTTGCATGCGCCGGACGGGACGGATCGCGGAGCCGTCGGAAACGGCCCGTGCTTCCATGCGGATGGGATCCGGCTTTTATCTTGAATAGAATAATATAACCTCTTTTTTTTATCCTGCAAGGAAAAAACGAAAAAAGAACGGAAAACTTTGGGCTCCGCGAACAAAAAAACGCTGCGGCGGTCCGGGGATCCCGATGCCGCCGCCGTTTGCCGCGCCTGTTCTCCACCGGTCAGCGTCCGAGCGGCGAGAACGAGAAGCCCATGTTGAAGTGGAAGCGCAGACGGCTTGCCACGCCGTCCTGGTTGTTGACGACCGGGTACGCCAGGTCCAGACGGATCGGCATGGGGATGCCGGGGACCTGGATGCGGAGGCCGTAGCCGACGCCGACGTTCGGCGTGGAGATCGGTCCGAAATGGGCGCTCGTGGCGTCGCCCACGTCGCAGAAGACCGCGCCGCGCAGAATGCTGTAGATCGGGTGGGAGAGTTCCGCCGTGAAGAGGTACATGAACTCGCCGCCGTAGTTGTCATCGTTGGAGTCCGTCGCGCCGATGCTCCGGTACGGGAAGCCGCGCACGGAATCGCCGCCGCCGAGGAAGTAGCGGTCGTACAGCGGCACGCGGTCGCCGTTGAACGTGCCCATGGTGCCGATCTTCGCGCCCGTAGTCAGGACGAACCAGTCGTGCAGGAACGGGAAGTAGTTGACGCCGCGCAATTCGAACTTGTAGTAATCGTTGGTGGCGCCGAGTCCGCGCGCGGTCAGGTACGTGTACGCGCCGATGTCATAGCCGGACGTCGGATTCGTGATGCTGTTGCGCGTATCGCGGTTGATGCCCAGGAACACGCGGCCGACCAGGTCGCTTCCCTTGGCGTCCTGGAAGATCGGGCCCATCTTCTTGTCCATGTCGGTCACACGGACCTGTTCGAACGTGTAGCCCGCGGTGACGGACGTGAATTCGTCGAAGATGCGTTTCGTGAGCGACACGGTCAGTCCGAGGCGCTGTTCGTTCCAGTCTTCATACAGCACCTCGCGCCAGTAGCCAGAGAGGTCCAGGCGCAGCGGGATGCCGAAGAGGTACGGCTCCGTGAAGTCCGTCTGCACGTCGAAGTGCTCGATGCCGACGAGCGCGCCGATCCTCAGGCGCTGTCCGCCGCCGGTGAACCAGTTCTGCGGATCGAGGATGTCCATGTTGGAGTGCCACAGCTGGATCGACCCGGCGAGGCCGTCGGAATCGCTCCACCCGACGCCGATGTTGCCGCCGAGGAACTGCTTCTCCTCCACGTTCACGTAGATGTCCTTCTTGCCCGGCTCCGGCGAATCCATCGACAGGATCTCCACGCCGTCCCCGTCGCCGTCCTTGGACTGGAAATACCCCATGCCCATGAGGCGGCTTTTGCCGATCTCGATCAGCTCCTTGTCGAGCAGGTCGTCGGTCTCGAACGGCAGTTCGCGGCGGATCACGTAGTCCTTGGTCCAGCGGTTGCCGGAGATGTAGACTTCGCCGATCGTGAACTGGGTGCCCTCCTGAATGTGGTACTCCACGTCCACGGAGTGCGTGCTGTAGTCGGGATACCGCACCGCGTGCGCCTGGAAATCCGCGAAGCCGAGCGGGGAATACTTCGATTCCAGCATCTCCAGGTCGCGGTCCTCGCGGGTGCTGCTGTAGACCTGCTCCTCGCGGGCGGAGACCAGGGGCATGAGCTCCTCTTCCGAGAATTCCTTCGAGCCGACGATGCGGATGCTGTTGATGAAGTAGGGGTCGCCCTCCTCCACCACGAATTTCACGTCGACCATTTCCGGATCGTCCGCGTGTTCGGTCACGACCACGTCGGTGACCTTGAAGTCGAGATAGCCTTTCTGCCAGTACAGGTCGCGCAGGCGCAGCTTGTCGCGCGTGATGAAGTCCTTGTCGTAGAGGCCGATGTTCGGCATGAGGCCGATCATGCTCCACGGCATGAACGAAAGCCAGTTGGCGCTGCCGAAGAAATAGCGCGTCTCGAGCAGGTCCTTCACCTCGGACGGCTTGTAGATGGTCATGCCTTCGAACTCGACGTTGTCGATGCGGACGCGCAGGTGTTCGGCGATCCTGAAGATCACCTTCACGCTGTTGTCGCCGTCGGCCTCGAACGAATGGTCGATCTGGGCGTCGGTATAGCCTTTTTCCTCGTAGAACTTACGGAGTTCGCGCAGGGATTCGATCAGCAGAGCGTCGTTCAGCGGCATGTCCGTACGCAACTTCACGAGCTTCTTCAGCTCGTCGTCGCCGTACTTGCGGTTGCCCTTGAACAGGATCTCGGAAACGTTTTTCTTGGCGGAAATAATGAAGATGACTTCCTTGTTCCCGTTGGAAAGGTCATTCACCTTGGAGACGACGTCGGAGAACATCCCGAGCGAGAACAGGCGCCGCACGTCCTCGTTGATCATGCGTTCGGAGTACGGCATGCCGGCTTTCGTCTGCGTGTTCATCTCGAAGATGTCTTCGGAGAACGGGTACGCGCCCTGCTGTCTGAAAACGACACGGTCGATGCTCTGACCGGACGCGGATACGGCAATCAGCATTGCCAGGACTGTCACAAGCCGTTTGTATTTCATGTTGCGTTCTCCGGGGTATGTCAACGTTTCAGGATTCTTCCGTCTTCGGGGCTTTCATGTTGGACGGGATGTCCTTTTCGCCGTATTTATGTGTAACGGAACGGAACTCCATGAGGCTCGGGAAGAATTTCACCGGGACCTCGCCGGTCTTTCCATTTCGGTTTTTCTCGACAAGCAGAAGCGAGTCCACGCCGTTTCGCACGGCCTCGCGGTTGTTCGGGTTTTCCTTTGCTTCGTCACGGTCGCGGTGCAGGAAGATCACCACGTCCGCATCCTGTTCGATGGAACCGGATTCGCGCAGGTTGCTCAGCTTCGGCCGCACGGTTTTGTTGTTCGGCGTCTTCTCGACTTCGCGGTTGAGCTGGGACAGCACAAGGATCGGGATATCCAGGTCCTTGGCGAGTTTCTTGATCCCGCCGGAAATGGCGGAGACTTCGACCTGGCGGCCGTCGCGGGACGACACGTCGCCCGCGCGCATCAGCTGCAGGTAGTCGATGATGATGAGGTCCAGGCCGGCCTGGGACTCTTTCAGCTTCCGGGCTTTCGCCCGAAGTTCGAAAATGGAAAGGCCGCCGGTCGGATCGATGAAAAGGTTGGCGCGTTCCAGGATGGCGGCGCCCTGCGTGAGCTTGAACGTCTCCTCGCGGTTGAAGGAACCGTCCGAAATGGAGGAAAGCGGCACCTTCGACTCCGTGCACAGCAGACGCTGCGCGACCTGTTCGGCGCTCATTTCGAGGGAGAAGAACGCCACGCTCCTGCGCGGCTGGTCCCCCACGTCCTTCGTCGAGATATTCCGGGCGATGTTCAGCGCCAGCGCCGTCTTGCCGATGGACGGGCGGGCGGCGAGCACGACCATTTCCTGTTTCTTCAGGCCGCCGCCGAGATATCTGTCGAGTTCGGGGAATCCGGTTGGGATGCCCGGCTCGATCTCCTTGTCCAGAAGGGCCATGAAATGGAGGAACGCGCCTTCGACGAGTTCGCCGATGCTCTTGATCTCGGAGCGGACGAAATCGTTGCGGACGGCAAAGAACGTCTGTTCCACGCCGTCAAGGAGCTGCTGGATGTCCTTTCCGCCGGGTTCCCGGCAGAGCTGGAGGGCGGACGTGCAGGCGTTGATCATTTCCCGCAGCATCGCCCACTGGCGCAGGATGCCGCACCAGACTTCCACGTTCGCGACGCTGCCGATGGAGGTCTGGATGTCCAGCAGCGCGGCGGAGCCGCCGACCATTTCCAGGCGACCGGAACGCCGCAGCTGGTCCTCGATCGAAAGGAAGTCCGGGCCTTTTCCGGTCCGGGCGTTGACCTCGAGCATTGCCTGGTAGATCGCGGCATGCTTCGGGTCCCGGAACATGATCTTCGCGTTCCGGGCGTAGCCGGACAGATCGGCGTCCGTCACGGCGCCGGGCTTGCCCTGCACCTGAGGCGGCAGACGCACGCCGAGCATTGTGGATACGGTGTTGATGCAGTCCGGGTCCGCCAGAATGCAGGCAAGCACCGAGCGTTCCATGCCGTAGTCCGCGTAGTCCGCGGTCTGCGGTATGGAACTGGAGGGAGCTGCCGAAACGGCGTTCCGGGAAGAACTCTCCCCGGAAGCGGCCGCCCCGGCGTCTTTTGCATGACCGGAACGATCAGGCATGGGTCAACTCCCGGTACATCAGGCGGCGCCGACGACCTTGATCGTGGCGACGGCGGTGACGCTCTGATGGAGCTTGATATCGACTTTGAATTCGCCGATGGTGCGGATGGGGGCGTCAAGCCGGATCTTATTGATGTTGACCTTGACGTCCATCGAGGCGAGCTTCTCGAAGATGGTGCGTTCGGAAACGGAGCCGAACAGGTGGCCGTCTTCGGAGGCCTGCATCGGGATCGTGATGTCGAGTCCGGCGATCTTCGCGGAGAGGGCCTGGGCGGCTTCGAGGTCGGCCTGGCGCTTCGCTTCGATCTTTTCCTTGCGGGCTTCGAGCTGGCGGAGCACGCCGGTGGACGCGACGGTCGCGAATCCGCGCGGAATAAGGTAATTGCGGGCGTAGCCGGCCGCGACCTGGACTTCTTCACCCGCCAGGCCGAGATCGTCGACGTCCTGCAGGAGGATCAGTTTGACATGTGCCATGATGATGTTTCCTTTGTGATGGGTTCTCGGATCAGAGGGCCACGCTGATGATGCGGGCGCGCTTCAGGGCGGTGCTGAGCATCTTCTGGTGGTTCAGGCAGGTGCCGGTGATGCGGCGGGAGAGGATGCGGCCCTTCTCGGTCTGGAAGCGGCGGAGCTGTTCCCCGTCCTTGAAGTCGATGTAGTTCACGTGGTTTTCGCAGAATCTGCAGATTTTCGCTTTGTTGGTGCGGCGCTTTGCGCGGCGTCTTTTCTGTTGCATTGCCATATTTGGTCTCGTTTGTTGAAAGGTTGTTCAGAGTGGATCAGAAGGGGATGTCGTCCACATTTTCCAGCGGGTCCGGACCGGAGTCCGGCATGCCCTGGCGCGGCTGCATGTTCGGGGCCGGGTTGTACGACGGCTCGTCGAACTGCTGGCGGCGGTAGGGCTGGCCCTGCGGGGCGCGGTTCTGCTGAGGATACCCGCCCTGCTGGGGATAGCCGCCCTGCTGACGCGGGGCGCGGGGCGCGGGCTGGTAGCCGTCGTCTTCCGGCGGCAGGCCGTCCGGCAGTCCCCCGCCGTTGTCGTCGCGGCGGCCGTTGAGGAACTGCACGCGTTCGGCGGTCACGCGGATGCGGGAACGCTTCTTCTGGGTGTCCTTTTCGGTCCACGTGTCGTAGACGAGACGCCCTTCGATGAAGATCGTGCTGCCCTTCTGGAGAAAGCGGGAGCAAGTCTCGGCCTGTTTGCCCCAGACGACGATCTCCAGAAAACACGTTTCTTCCTTCTCCTGGCCGCCGTTCTGCATGAAGCGGCGGTTGATCGCGATCCCGAACTCGCAGACGGCGGAATTGCCGCCCGTCAGGTACCGGAGCTCCGGATCACGGGTCAGGTTGCCGATCAGAAGCACTTTGTTCAGGGATGCCATGCGACTTGCCTCCTTTCTCTGTTCAGTTGATTACTCCGCGGCGGGCGCCGGGGCGGCGCCGAGAGCGGCCGGTTCCGGGATCGCGAGCTTGGAACGGACATGTTCCGGGCGGTCGTAGACGATGGAGAGGAACCGCAGGACGCGTTCGTCCAGGCGGAACTCATCGCGGAGCATCGCTTCCTTGGCCGGTTCGACTTCGAACACGAAATCGAAATAGTAGCCCGCTTTGCGTTTCTTGATCTCACGCGCAAAGGTCTTGCGGCCCATCGCGACGTTCTCGATCATCGTGCCGCCCCAGCCGTTGATCAGCTTTTCGAACTGATCGGCAAAGGCCTTTCCCTCATCGTCGACTTTGCGCGGGTCGAGGATGAATACTGCTTCGTACTTTTTCAAGACTGCACCTCCAGGTGGTTCTTATTTGTTGTAACAGACGTTTCTGTTGTTGTTTTGTTCGGTTGGCTTGCTTCGTCCGCGCTGAAGTCGCGCGGATTGTACTGGTTCATTGCCATTGCGATGCCTCGACGCAGGATCAGGACCGCGGCTTCCGCCGCACCGGCAAGAACGCGCTCGAAAACGGCACGTTCCTCTTCGCTGAACTCCGAAAGGACGTAGTCGATCACGTCCCCGCGGCTTTCCGCGTGCCCGACGCCGATCCGCATCCGGTGGAATCCTTCGCTTCCGATCTCTTCGATCAGCGACTTGATCCCGTTGTGCCCGGCGCTGCCGCCGCCCTTGCGGATCCGGATGCGCCCGAGGGGGATGTCCATGTCGTCATGGACCACCAGCACCTCGTCCGGCGCGATTCCTTCGCTCCGCATCAGCGGGGCCACCGCCTCGCCGCTCAGGTTCATGTACGTCAACGGCGTCTGGATCGTCAGCGGGGCTCCGGCGTAGGTCCCCTTCCAGTAGTAGGACTGGAACCCATGGACTCTGGTGAAGGAGCGCGGCATTTTGGTCAGCAGGCGTTCGGCAAACATGAACCCGGCGTTGTGACGGGTGCCTTCGTATTTGCTTTCCGGATTTCCCAGACCGACGATAAGCCGGATCCGATTCTGTCCGTCCGCCATGTTCCGCTGTCCTTTCCGTGTCCTTCGCGGCGTTTCCGCATCGCAAACAAAGCAGGAGGCTTACTCCGCTTTCTTGCGCTCGTCGCGGGCGGCCGCGCGTTCTTCGGTCTTCTTTTCCGCGATGACTTCCGGTTCGGCGGCTTCCTCGCCTTCGGCGGGAGCGGCTTCCTCTTCGGCTTCAGCGGCGGATTCGTCGACCTCGGTGAAGACGACGATGTCGGCATGCGTGACGGCAGTGACGCCTTCCGGCATCGGGATGTCGCCGACGTGGATCATGTCGCCGAGGTTCATGCCGGAGACGTCCACGATGATCTCTTCCGGGAGGTCCTGCGGGAGGCTTTCCACTTCGATCTCGTGAATGTTCTGCTCAAGCAGGCCGCCAGCGGAGGCGCCGGCCGGGAGAGCGTGTCCGGGACGGACCGCCACGTGCGCCTTGATCTTCTGGTCCATGCGGATCGCCTGGAAATCCAGATGGCGGGTGCGGTTGCGGATCGGGTCGTGCTGGACTTCCTTCAGCAGGACGAGCGTTTCCTTGCCGTCCTCGACGAGGGACAGGATGTTCAGCTCGTTGCGGGAGAGCAGCTGCCATTCCGTGGCATCCACGGAGATGCACTTGGGCTCAACGCCCTTGCCGTAGACGATCGCGGGGATCAGTCCGGTCTTTCTCAGGCGGCGGGCGTCGCCGGTACCGCCGGCAGTGCGCGCCTGCACGTTCAACACATGTTTGACTTTTGCCATTTTGGTTCCTTTCGTTGATGTGTCGGTTATGTGTGGGTTCGGTTTCGTTTCGTGTTCGGACGCTTTCCGCTCAGGGACGGAAAAGCGTGGTAAGGGAATCGCCGTCGTGGATGCGGCGGATCGCTTCGGAGAGGAGCGGGGCGATGTCCAGCGTGTGGACGTTGTCGCCCGTAAGGTTGGTCGGCACGGAGTTCGTCGTGATGAGCTCTTCGATGCAGCTGGCTTTCAGCTTCTCGAACGCCTCTTCGCGCGCCAGGAAGTGCGACACCGCCGCAAGCACGCGGGCGGCGCCTTCGCGCTTCAGCAGTTCGGCGGCCGCGCAGAGCGTCCCGGCCGTGCTGGTCATGTCGTCGACCAGGATGCAGGTCCGGCCCTTCACGTCGCCCACCAGATGCGACGACGCCACGTGGTTCGCGTCGAGGCGGCGCTTCGCCACCACCGCGAATCCGCAGCCCAGGCGGTCGGCGAACGACTGCGCCATCTTCACGCTGCCGGAGTCGGGGGAGACCACCACGGAATCCGCGTCGGTCTTGCCGCGGAGGTACGGGATCAGGACGGATGCGCCGTACAGGTGGTCAACGGGAATGTCGAAGAATCCCTGGATCTGCTGCGAGTGAAGGTCCATGGCGAGGATGCGGTCCGCGCCCGCGACCGTCAGCAGGTTCGCGACCAGTTTCGCCGTGATCGGCACGCGCGGCTTGTCCTTGCGGTCCTGGCGGGCATATCCGAAGAACGGGATCACCGCGGTGACTCTGGCAGCGGACGCGCGGCGGGCGGCGTCCAGCATGATCAGAAGTTCCATCAGGTTTTCGTTCGTCGGGTTGGACGTGGACTGGATGATGAACGCATCCGCGTTTCTCAGCGTGTCCTTGTACTGGACGAAGATTTCGCCGTCGGGGAACCGTTCCACATTCACGTGCCCGAGCTGCTGTCCCAGACAGTTCGCGATTGATTCGGCGAGTTTCGGATGCGACGTCCCGCTGTAGAGTCTGATGTCTCTCGCGTTTCCTTCCATGGTGTCCTGTTCTTTCCGTTTCCGTTCGTGGTTGAGGGGTTATGTCTGACAGATCCCCTGTCCTTTGCCACCGGAAATCGGCTGAACGCGAGCTTTTTTTTGCGCCGGGGAAGACTTGCTTCCCACCTTGCGCCATGCCGGGATCCTGAAAACGAGGCGGCGAAACGCCGGAAATCCCTGTGCATGAAAGAAAACCCCGCGGTCGTGCGGGTCCTGCGACCCACCGAATCCGGACTGCCGGATTAAGGTTTCTGTTTCAACGTATCTTATAATATAGACCAAATTTCAGGAAAATCAAGTCAGCATCCCTCATTTTTCACTGATTTCCATAAAATATCTCCGCTCCGTAGTGTCTGCAAACCTATCGGTCCGATCCGTCCCGTTCGTCCTATTCGTCCTATATCCCCAGACCATTTTCCCATTTTTTCGCAAAAACCCGCCTGTTTTTACTGGATTTTAGGGAAAAAGCTGTTACATTATCGTTGAATACAATTACCATTCACCTCTATCAGCCTCAAAACCATCGAAAGGAACAGCCCCATGAAACACCAGGTCCTCTTCGGCGTCGCCGCGGCCGCGGCCATCCTCTCCGGAGCGGCTTCGCTCGAAGCCCAGGCGCCCGCCGCGCCGAAAACCATGACCGGCACGCTCGACCCCGCCAAGACCAAGTTCGACATCAGCCCGACCATGTACGGCGTCTTCTTCGAGGACATCAACTTCGCCGCCGACGGCGGCCTCTACGCCGAGCTCATCAAGAACCGTTCCTTCGAGTTCCCGAACGGCCTTTCCGGCTGGGAGACCGACGGAAAGGTCGAGGTCATCAAGGGCCGCGAAGGCGACGTCCCGTTCCCGCGCAATCCGCACTATGTCCGCGCGACCGCCGAGCCGCACCGCGAACGCTGGACCGCGCTTGACAACGCCGGGTTCCGCGGCCTCGCGTTCGAGAAGGACAAGACCTATCACCTCACGCTGATGGCGCGCCTCGCCCCCGGCACCACCGAGCCCGTCAAGTTCGACGCCGCGTTCGTCCGCGAGGACGGCACGATGGAGGCGCGCACGCCGTTCACGGTCAACAGCCGCGAGTGGAAGGAATACAAGGTCGACGTGAAGGCGGTCAGTACGCAGGCGCGCGGCAAGTTCCGTCTGCTCATCAACGGGCACAGGGGCACGGTCGACCTCGACCACATCTCCCTGTTCCCGGAAGACACCTGGAAGGGCCGCGCGAACGGCCTCCGCAACGACCTCGCGCAGGCGATCGCCGACCTGAAGCCGAAGGTCTTCCGCTTCCCCGGCGGCTGCATCGTGGAGGGCACCACGCTTGACGAGCGCTACCAGTGGAAGAACACCGTCGGCCCCGTCGGCAACCGCCCGCTGAACAGCAACCGCTGGAACAACACGTTCGTCGACCACCTGACCCCGGACTACTTCCAGAGCTACGGCCTCGGCTTCTTCGAGTTTTTCCAGTTCTGCGAAGACATCGGCGCCGAGCCGCTGCCCGTGCTGAACATGGGCCTCGCGTGCCAGTTCCAGAACGACGCATCCGACCTCACCCAGCAGGTCGCGCTCGACCGGCTCGGCCCGTACATTCAGGACTGCCTCGACCTCATCGAGTTCGCGAACGGCCCCGTCACGTCCACCTGGGGCAAGGTCCGCGCCGACATGGGCCATCCCGAGCCGTTCAACATGAAGTTCATCGGCGTCGGCAACGAACAGTGGGGCAAGCTCTACACCGACCGTCTGCCGCTCTTTATCAAGGCCATCCGCGAGAAGTATCCCGACGTCAAAATCGTCGGCGGCTCCGGCCCCAACCCCGACGGCGCGGAATTCGATTACCTCTGGCCGAAGATGCGCGAGTTCAAGGCCGACCTCGTCGACGAGCACTACTACCGCGATCCCGCGTGGTTCCTCAGCCACATCGACCGCTATGACAAGTACGACCGCAACGGCCCGAAGGTCTTCGCCGGCGAATACGCCTGCCACGACGACCCGCCCAACTCCCTCCGCGCCGCGCTCTGCGAAGCCGCGTTCCTGACCGGCATCGAGCGCAACGCCGACGTCGTCCGCATGTCCTCCTACGCCCCCCTGCTCTCCAACTATAACGCCTGGCAGTGGGCGCACGACATGATCTGGTTCGACCCGCAGAAGGTCGTGAAGACCCCGAACTACTGGGTCCAGTACCTCTACAGCCACAACCCCGGCACGCACACGCTCGACATCTCCGGCCTCGGCACCCTCCCCGCCGACTGCTACGCCGGCGCCGTCCTCGACGAGACCGCCGACGGCAACGCCGTGATCTTCAAGTTCATCAACCTCGGCAAGACCGCCGTCCCGATCTCCATCAACATCCCGGGCGCGGCCGACGGCACGGAAGTCGCCGTGGTCGGAATCAAGGGCGATGACCTCGCCACGAAGAACGACCTCGCCGACGCCGAACGCGTCAAGCTCGTCGAATCCACCGTGAAGATCGGCGGCACCGGCATCTTCAACGCCACGCAGGATCCCTACAGCTTCATGGTCTACCGCATCCCGGTCAAGTGAACTGAAAAAAAATGGCGGGATCGCCACCGGTCCCGCCTGTTTCTCCTCGCTTCCGCCTCGTGAAAATCAAATTCGATTCCGTCCCGTCCGCCCTCCCCGGCCAGCCGGGACGATTTCTTTTCACCCGGCTGTTTCACCTGGGGTTCGCGCCTCGCGGTAAAAAACAAGGATCGTCGAGCGTAGGCAAGCTTATCGAGGCGACGCAATTGTGTCCGAGCGGAGCCGCGCACTGTATCAGCACACTCCGTGTGTGCGCCCGTGACGCCTCCCGGAATCACGGGAGGGGCTGCCACGGCATCGTCGTCGGGATCATTTTAACCTGAATGCCGTGCCGGACATTGACTTCCCCCAGGGAACGAAAATACCGTTTTTCCATATAATAGCCGTCTTTTGCAAACGTGAAATCGGCGCCGGTGAAACGCTGCTGCCGGACGTGAAACTCCGAGTTCACGGTTTCCCGGTATGACTCGTATTCTGCTATGTTGGGATTCCATGTTTTCGCCCGGGAAAATGCCACCTCTACACTGACCCCGTCCAGCGGATTGCCGTCAAGGTCCGTCACGGTCCCCTGAAGATCGAAACCGGATGAATTCCGTTCGGCAAGAGGCAAAAGATATGGAGTGAGGGCATACCGCAGGGAAAGCCCTGCTGTCAGGCAGAGGGCGACTATCACGGCGATAGTAAAGCCTTTTTTCTTTTTCATGTTAAAATCCTCCGTGGTGTCGGGGTTAGTCGGCTGAGGGTGGCGAGGTGGCGGCGGTTTCGGATTCCGTCA
>JAEEQO010000235.1 GCA_016285335.1 Victivallales bacterium
AGTGGGTGCGGCGTTCCCCGAAGGCGCGCCTGCGCCGCAACCTCGGCCGCATCAAGCGCTACGAGGAGACCGCGGCACAATCCGCGCCCGACCGCATCGGCAGCATGGAGCTCATCATCCCGAAGGCAGGCCGCCTCGGAAACCAGGTCGTGCGGATCGAAAATGTCACGCACGCCATGGGCGGGAAGACGCTCATCAAGGATTTCTCGTTCGAATTTGAGGCCGGACAGCGCGTCGGTGTCATCGGGCCGAACGGCGCGGGCAAGACCACGCTGCTGAAGCTCATCACGCAGCAGCTCGCGCCGGACAGCGGAAAGATCGAGGTCGCACAGACCGTGAACTTCAACTACATCGGGCAGGCGCACCTGGAGCTGAACCCGAACCATACCGTGCTTGAGGAGATCGGCGAGGGGCACGAGTTCATCAACCTCGGCGACGAACGCGTCTCCATCCGCGGTTACCTCCGGCGGTTCCTGTTCGAGGACGACCGCGTGAACACCCGCATCGACCGTCTTTCCGGTGGTGAACGCGCCCGCATCGCACTCGCGAAGATCCTCAAGTCCGGCGGCAGTTTTCTGATCCTGGACGAACCGACGAACGACCTGGACCTGCCATCCATGCGCGTGCTGGAGGAGGCGCTGGTCGGCTACACAGGCTGCCTCGCCGTCGTGAGCCACGACCGTTACTTCCTGAACCGCGTCTGCACGCACATCATCGCGTTCGAGCCGGACGGACATCTTTTCGCCGGGCCCGGCGACTACGATTACTACATGGAACATCGCGCCGTCTCCCTCGCGAAGGCCGCTCCGTCCGCACCGAAGAAGGCCGCGCCGCCGCCGAAGCCGAAGGCTCCGCCGAAGAAGCTGTCCTACAAGGAGGAACGCGAACTCGCCGAGCTCGAACCGGAGATCGAAAAGAACGAGGCGCGCGTGTCCGAGATCGAGGCGATCTTCTCCGGGCCGGACTTCTTCGCAAACCACGGCGCGGAATCCGCCGCGCTTCAGAACGAGTTGAACGAGCTTCGGGCGAAGATCGATGCCCTGTATGCGCGCTGGGACGAGCTCGAACAGAAAAAGCAGTCCCTGCGATCCTGAACGGAAACGAGGGGAAACGCATGGGCAGGGATTTCGCGGACAAACTCGCTCGTCGCCAGCTTTACAGCCACGTCCCCGAGGCGGAGGATGGAGCAATATTAGCCGACTACCTTGCATTGCATTTCCGCAGGTTCGACCGTGCGGGCTGGGTGCAGTCGATCGAAGCCGGGCTCGTGACCGTGAACGACCGGGTCGCCGCGCCCGAAACGACCTTGAAACGCCATGACCGCGTGGGCTATTTCCCGCCGGAAACGCCCGAACCGGACGCCGTGCTGGATTACCGTGTGGTCTACGAGGACGCCGACCTGCTCGTGATCGACAAGCCGGGCGACCTGTGCGTCCACCCGACCGGGCCATTTTTCCGCCACACGCTCTGGCACCTCGTCGGCAGCAAGTATGGCGAGATCCGGTTCGTGCACCGCATCGACCGCGAGACGTCCGGGCTGGTCGTCGCCGCCCGCACGCGCCGGGCTGCCGCCGCTATGGACAACGGCGGGACGCCCGTCCGCAAGGAATACCTTGCCCTAGTGACCGGGGATTTCCGGGGGCGTGTCCATGCGGAGGGGTTCCTCGTGCATGACAAAACAAGCGCGGTGCGGAAAAAGAAACGGTTTATCTTCGCGGATTCGCCGGAAGCCGCCTCGATCCAGCTCGACCCGTCCGCCGAGACCGCCGTGACCGACCTCATCGAAGAATCGCACGTGCCGCCGGATATGACGCTCGTCCGAGCCATCCTCGGGACCGGCCGCCAGCATCAGGTCCGCGCCACGCTGCATTCGCTCGGGTTCCCGCTCGCCGGCGATAAACTTTACGGTCCCGACGAACGCCTGTTCCTGAAGATCAAGACCCAATCCCTGACCGATGCCGACCGCGCGTTGCTCCGGTTCAAACGCCAGGCGCTCCATGCCGCCGTGCTGGAGTTTCGCCACCCGTTCACCGGCAGAACGATCCATTGCGAATCCCCGTTCCCCTGGTCGGATTTCGTTTTGGACTGTTTGTTGTGAATAAGCATTAATGTGCCGCCGCGAAGCTCGGCACTATCTATATCAGTGGAAGGCTTGTCCTCCGTGCTTGAGCGAAGCCAAGCACTGCCGCAGTCAAGGACTTGTCCTTGTGCCGTCGCGTAGCACGGCACAACATCAGTTGAGGACTTGTCCTCATTCCTGCTTTTTCTTGCGGCCGATGGCGATCTTGCCTTCGGGCACCTCGAACACGTCGTCGCTGAACGTGACATTGAGCTCGAATTCCTTCAGGAGGACGACCTCGTGGCGGTCCTCGCCGATGATCGTCTTGGTGATGGTCGGCATCAGGACGCCGCTGCGCTTCTCGAAGTTGCCGGGGTAGGCGACGTAGAGGAACTCCTGTCCGTCGTCGGTATACAGGATGGTCTCCATTTTGCTCGTGATGTAGGTGTTGGCGTTGACGTACATCACGTACGGGGCGATCTCGACGTCGGCGGCGCGGCAGACCACGCGGTAATGGCGGACCGCATTGAGATAGACGGTGGAGATATCAATGGAGCTGAAGACGTCCTCGAGGTTCTTGTTCGGGTGGGAGAACGAGTTGAACACATGGAAGAGCCGGAGCTGGTGTCCGGTGATCTCCGTGGCTTTGCTCTTTTTCGGGTCGATCGTCCAGGCGCGGCCTTCCTTGAACAGCAGCGAGGTGAACGGCTCGCCGTTGCGGTAGGAGATCTGGCGCTCGAAGTCGGGCTTGCGGAACTTGATCTCGGTCTCGTACTGGTCGACCGTCGTCTTGGTGCGCTGGCTGAACGGGTTTTCGTCGACGTCCTTCTGGGATTCCTCCACGATGACCTGGCGGAGGATGTAGGATTTGGCGTTTTTGAACTTGCCGTCGGGGTCGGTCGCTGCATCCATGTGCAAGATGAGCTGATCGACAGTGAGGTCGGCGGGCTCGCCCGGGTCGTTCAGCCCGAGCATTTCCTCGATTTCGGCGTCGGAGAGCTGGCACGCGGGAAGCATGGCGCAGAGGACGAAAAGAAAAAACATGGCGGAGAAGAATCTGGTCATGAGAGAGGGCCTTTCCGGGAAGTTTCGCAAAAAAGAAGTCAAACAGCAATATACCACGATCTTTCTTTAAGTCAATAGCGCCGGAGTTTTTTTTTGAAAAAAAACGGTAAAAACTATGATTCGGAGCATAAATGCCGACCGTGGAAAAACGAAATGGTCGGCGGCCGGACCGCAGCTCCACGCCGGAAAACCTTCGCCGGGGAATCGCGAGTCGCTTGTCGAGGCGCCTGGCCGGGGACACGAAAGCAGGGGAAGTAACGTTCGCACACCCCTTTTCGCAACTTTTTCCGCGTGCGAACGAGTTTTTTTCCTGTGCAACATCTTGCAAAAGCGCGATTTTATGCTATATTATAGTTTTGACTTTAATCCGCAACCCACAGCAAACGGAGAAAATACCATGGCAATGTATGACGCCGCAGACCTGAAGAAAGGTCTCAAAGTTGAAAT
>JAEEQO010000236.1 GCA_016285335.1 Victivallales bacterium
CATTCGCTGTCGCTTCCGAATTCGATCTTTCCGCCGAAGCTCGAAAGGTCGAACGGCTTGTAGAGGACGGGCAGCCAGAAGACGGGGATGCCGTAGATCTGGATGAAGTTGTTTTTCATCAGGATGCTGTGGTCGCCGAGCTGGTTGTCGTAGCGGAAAAGACTGCTGTCGGTGGTCCTGGGCTCGATTGTGGCGTCGTACGCCGCGATGGCGTAATGGTCGTGGTCGTCCTGGATGTATTCGCAGGTCGTGAACCTGGCCTTGTGAACTTTCACCGTGCCGTCGAAGAATCGGTCCGCCTGTTCGCCGACGCAATAGAAGAGCCCGGATTTCATGGCGAAATTCGAGAACTGGAGCACGCCCGTCAGCAGGTTGCCCGCGGCGCGTTCTGCATGGATCACCGACGATTCCACCGTGACTTCCACTTCCGCGCGCTGTTCCCCGAGGTCGTTCACGACGTAGCGGAGCAGCGCGATTCGGGCGCGCGGATCCTGCTGGAGCGCCTCGTAGTCTTCGATGGACATGGTCTGCACGGCGGTCGTGAGCGTGGCGAACGTGACGTTGCCCGCCGCTTCGATGTCGTATGTTTCGGAATCCAGGTTCACGACCACTTTGTCGGCGGAGATCTGGATGCCGGGCGCCTGGATCACGGCGTTTCCGCGCGCGACCAGGTTGTCCCCCACGAATTCATACGAATCCGCGGCCGCGTCAAATCCCTCCGGCAGCTTCGAGAGCTTTTCGAAGTCGGAGGTGTTAACCAGGCCGTCGGAGGAGAATCTTGCAGACGACGAGGGGGTGCGCTGCGCGAATGCTTTCGTCGCAGTCAGCAACAGGAGCAGGGCGACGAAAGCGCAGATGATATAGGTCCGGGTATATTTCAACGGTTTTCTCCGAAAAATGAGTTGTCGATATTTTTTCAAAATGAAATATACCACGTCTTCGCGAAAAATGCAATCAAAAAACTTCAGCTCTACCATAATATTTATAAAAAAAATCACAGATGCCATTTGAAAAAGTAAACGCACGGGGCGGAATCAGGCAGGGTGCGTTTAGTCTGACAAAGGGATGGTGTGCGTTTAGTATGACAGAAAAGGGAAGAGCGTTTAGTTTGACACAAGAGTTTCCGGACAGGAAGCAGTTTATTGAAATGAGGCATTGAATTTGGACCTCCCCTAGGGGAGGAGTGCGTTTAGTATGACAAAACCTCAAACAAGAAAGGAGTTGTCATGTCGCACTTGACCATCCTTCTCGCATGCATGTTCGCCGCGGCTTTGCCCGCTCAGGATGCCGCGCAGAAACAGTCACCTGAAAAAGCCGCGCCGGAGAAAACGGCCCCGGCGGACAAAAAAGCCGGAGCCGGCGAAAAAGATGCCGCCGACCCGTTCGCGCCCAAGCCGCCGGAGGGCATGGAGCTGGCCTGGGGCGACGAGTTCAACGCGGACGGGCGTCCCGACCCGAAGAACTGGACATTCGAGACCGGTTACGTGCGTTCGCATGTACGTCGACTACGTCCGCGTTTACCAGAAAAAGAAATAACGCATCCGCAAAGGATTCCTCTGCGGAACCCCTGACTTCGAAGTTTCGATGGTTCCGGGTAAAATCGGAACACAGATCGAGCAGATTGCGGTTTTTTTATAAGCCGTTTGTTTTTTCGCCGTTGCCCTTGACAAACATAATGAGCGGAAGTATAGTATAGCAGGAAACCTTCCCACCCCCAACTAGATCGAGGAACACGCCATGAACGAAACGGAAGAAAAACCGACCGCGCCCGCCGGATCCGAAACGCAGAAGAAACCACGCAAAAAGATGCGGCTTTGGAAAAAAATCCTCCTCGGGCTTCTCGCCGTCCATCTGCTGTTCACGGCGATCGATGCGCTGTGGCTGCACGGGCCCGGTGTGTCGGGGGTGATTCAATATCTGGGGGAGACGCAGCTTACGGTCAGCGATCTCCGATACCGGATCGAACCGGAAACGAACGAACTCGTGATCACCTGGACCGAATCCTTTGATACCAGTATCCTGCCGGCCCCGGTTTTCAGCCTTCGCGGATGGCCGATAATCCATGAGAAGACGGAGAAGTGCGAGCGGCGCATCGCGCTTGACCCGCTGCCTGAGGAGCTCGTGCAGTGTTTCGTGGACGTGACGGTCACCCCGGACGCGTCGCCGCCGAGAATGATGCCCCCTCTGGCCGGTGCTTTGGTAGACCTCGGTCCGCGGCTTGTCGAGGAGCATGCCGTACTGGCGGAACCGCTCGAATTCAATGCCGGGCAGTTGAATGATCTGCCGCCCGATATGGTGTTCCGCCTGACGCTGCGCCCCGAAGATGTCCCCCTGCTGTCCGATATGTTCGTGATGACGCCGAAACTTGGCGAGTATTCTTCCTTTCTCATCATGATCCCGCAGCCGGGCGAACAGGACGGGCGGCGCGTCATGTTCCTTTCGCGCAGAGGAGCAGGAGGCGCCACGCCGTACTACGAAGATCTGTGCGTGAAGTGGCGGCAGGAAATGGAGGATCTGTCGCGGGAACCGGACGGCTTCCTGACGGTCTGCTGGAAGATCCTCTGGCTGCCGCTTGCCGCATTGCCCGATTGGATCTGGGGCGCTTATGGTCTGTTCATACTCTTTATGCTTTCCCGAGTCGATTGGTAAAAGAAAGCCGTTCGATTTGAAAATGCCATAAAAACATATCCACTCCAGGCAACAAGGAGCAAACCATGAAACTCATCGAAACCATTTGTGTCGCGGCACTTGCAGCATCGGCCGCGCTCCCGGCATTCGCGGAAAACCCGCTGATTTCCGGCGCGTTCTCCGCCGACCCGTCCGCCCACGTCTTCAACGGCAGGGTGTACGTCTTCCCCTCGCACGACATCCCGGCGCCTCCCGGCTCGCGGAACAAAAAAGGCTTCAACATGCCGGACTACCATGTGTATTCGTCCGAAAACCTGTTCGACTGGACCGACCACGGCGTGATCGTGGACCAGGAAAAAGTGCCGTGGGTGGACGGCAAGAGCTATTCCATGTGGGCCCCCGACTGCAATTTCAAGAACGGCAAATACTATTTCTATTTCCCGGCGCACCAGAAGGACGGACGCAACGCCATCGGCGTGGCGGTCGCCGACAAGCCGGAAGGCCCGTATGTGCCGCAGGAAAAGCCGATCCCCGGCGTGAACGGCATCGACCCGTGCATCTTTATCGACGACGACGGCACGCCGTATCTGACCTGGCAGGCGCAGGGCAACGTGCTGGTGGTCGCCAGGCTCAAAGACAACATGATCGAACTGGATTCCGAAGTCGTCACGGTCAATCACAATGTGCCGCGAAACGGCCTGAAGGAAGGTCCGTTCATGTTCAAACGCAACGGCAAATACTACTATTCGTTCCCGTGGTGCGAACGCCAGACGGAGTGCATCTGCTACTGCATGGGCGACAGCCCGATGGGGCCGTTCGAGTACAAAGGCAAGATCATGGAGCAGAACACGGACTGCTGGACCAACCATCACTCCGTGGTGGAGTACAAGGGCCAGTGGTATTTCTTCTACCACCACAACGACTACTGCCGCGAACACG